>NZ_DAKC01000106.1:0-21344 GCF_002496465.1 Methanosaeta sp. UBA356
CTTTCAGGGCTACTGAAAGCTCCTGTCTTTAGGCCGGAGTAGTTTACTATCTGATACCATGCCGCTGCCTCCATCTCCCAAGGGGAACGTTTTTAGATACGAGCAATAGTGACAGAAGCAAATTTGCATTCTGGTGAGGACGAAATGGATCTGGGAGACAGAGTCTTGGTGGAGAGGAACGGCATCTCCTATGAGGGGGTTCTCATGCCATCCCGCCGTGCGGATCACGTGGTCATAAAGCTCAAGAACGGCTACAACATCGGCCTTAAGGCGAGAGAGAGTGACATCAAGCTCATAGAAAAAGGCAAGGAGATCAAATCCCAGCAATTGGACAGACCCCTCAGGGACAAGCCCGGCCTGGCCCAGGTATCCATTCTCTCAACCGGAGGGACAATAGCCAGCAAGGTCGACTACCGGACGGGAGCAGTCACCAGCCAGTTCTCCGCCGGCGAGATCATCTCCGCCATCCCTGAGCTGGAGGAGATCGCCAACTATCGAGCTCGGGTGATCTACCAGATCCTGAGCGAGAATATGCGTTCGGACTACTGGACGGCCCTCGCGCGGTCGGTGGCAGAGGAGATCGAGAGGGGCGCAGAAGGGGTTATCATAACCCACGGCACTGACACCATGATGTACACTGCTGCCGCACTCTCCTTCATGCTGAAGACCCCGGTTCCTGTGGTGCTGGTCGGCTCCCAGAGGAGCTCCGATCGTCCCAGCAGCGATGCCTCCATGAACGCCGTCTGTGCAGCTACCGTTGCCACCAGCGATATCGCCGAGGTCAGCGTGGTCATGCACGGCACAACCAATGACGACTACTGTACCATCCATCGAGGCACACGGGTTCGCAAGATGCATACCTCTCGTAGGGATGCCTTCCAGACCATTAACCAACACCCTCTGGGCAGGGTCGATTACCTCAGCAGAAAGGTAGAGACATATCTTTCCTTTTGCCACCGGGGCGAGGTGGAGATGGAGCTGAATGAGAGGCTTGAGCCCAGGTGCAGTCTGGTCAAGTACACCCCGGGATCCTCTCCAGAGATCCTGCATTACTATATCGATAAAGGTTACCGGGGAATCGTCCTGGAGGGGACTGGCTTAGGTCACGTCGCATCCGACTGGATAGAGGGAATAGGCAGAGCAAATGAGGAGAATATACCGGTGGTCGTGACCTCACAGTGCCTGAGGGGCAGGATATGTGACCGGGTATACGATACCGGCCGAGATATGCTTGATGCCGGTGCAATTGAGGGGGGCGATATGCTGCCCGAGGTGGCCCTGGTCAAGCTGATGTGGGTGCTGGCCAATAATCCAGAGGAGGTCGGCTCACTGATGAAGACCCCATTGGCCGGCGAGATCTCCCACTCCATACCGATCACCGTTTAGCCAAAACCTTATAAGCAAGGTGAATAGTGCACCAACCTCAGGATTATTGGAGGAATTAGTTTTGACACGCAAGCCAGCAAGCATGTATAGAAGGCATGAACGTCCCTACACGCGCAGAAAGTACATGGGGGGCGTTCCGGGAAGCAAGGTAGTTCACTATGATATGGGGAATCTGCAGGAGGACTATCCCCTAAAGCTGACACTGGTTGTCATGGAGCCCTGCCAGATCAGGCACACCGCCCTGGAAGCGGCAAGAGTAGCAGCCAACCGTTACCTCCTGAAGCAAATGGGCAGGACCAACTTCCACCTCAAGCTCAGAACATATCCCCATCATGTCATTCGCGAGAACAAGCAAGCCACCGGCGCAGGTGCGGACCGTGTATCCAGCGGCATGAGAATGGCCTTCGGCAAAGCGGTAGGGACCGCGGCTAGAGTTGAAGCCGGCCAGAAGCTCTTCACCCTGGGAATACCCCCTCAGTACCTCAACGATGCTAAAGAAGCATTGACCAGAGCCGGACATAAGCTGCCCACTCCCATTCAGATCATAGTTGAATCCGGTCAAGAGCTGATAAGGTAATCTGGATGGATGACTATTTAGCGGGCCTGGATAGGGCCATGAAGAAGATGCCCGCCAACAGAGAGTCCAAGGAGAGGTTTGTGATACCTTCTGCGAAGGTATTCTATGAGGGCAAGACCACCGTCCTTGAGAACTTTGGGGCTATAGCTGATACTCTGAATCGTGATCCGGAACACCTTATGAAGTATCTTCTCCAGGAGATGGGTACAGCCGGAAAGATCGAGGGACAGAGGGGGATCTTTCAGGGAAAGTTTGGCGAGACCGCCATCGCCCGCCAGATAGAATCCTACTTCGAGGAGTATGTCGTCTGCACAGAGTGCAGGCTTCCAGATACTCATCTCATCAAGAGCGACCGCGTCCTCACCCTCAAGTGCGATGCCTGCGGCGCACATCGGCCGGTGCGCAAGAGAAAGGCAACGACAGCGGTTCAAAAGGACGTCATCGAGGAGGGAGAGACCTATGAGCTGCGCATTGAGTCTGTGGGCAATAAGGGCGACGGCATAGCCAAGGTCGACAAGTATCTCATCTTCGTGCCCAGCGCAATAAAAGGGGAGATCGTCCGAGCTAAGATCAAGAAGATCAGCGGAACCCTGGCCTTTGCCGAGGTTGTGGAGAGGAAGGGCAAGGTGTCTTGAATGGAGGAGAAGATCACCCTCACCTTTACAGAAGAGCATAAGTATCAACTGGAGTTTTTCCCTCCTTTGTTCTGGAGGGAGTTTGCAGAAGGTTATGGTGGTCTTCCCTGGATAGAGATCAGCGACGCGCGAACTGCAATAGTCGCTGCTAACTACTCTTATCTGCTCGATCTCCTGGTTCAGGCCAGGTTGTACCGCCTGAGCAGATTGCCATCTGGCTCGCGGCCACAGTAGAGAATTACAGTCTACAGGTTTCGGATCGATAGGTTATGTCTGAGCCAGCAGCATCTTTAAAGGGTTATCTGATCCGTGGCCTGCCGATTATAAAAGAAGGAGACGATATCCCAACGCTTATCCAGTCTCTCTTTGAGATCGAGGACGGGGATGTCATCTGCCTTGCCAGCACCATCGTGGCCAAATCAGAAGGCAGGATGAGGCATCTGGATGACTACCAACCGAGCAGCTACGCCATAGAGGCCGCTCGCGATCTGGGAAAGGACCCCAGATTTGTGCAGGCAGTTTTTGAAGAATCCAGCGATATATTGATCGAGCGACCATTTCTCTTGACTGTGACCCACTTTGGCCATATCGGCGTTAATGCCGGGATTGATCAGTCCAATGTGGGCGATGAAATGATACTGCTCTTGCCGATAGATCCCTGCAGCAGCGCCCAGAGGCTGCGTCAGGCTCTTGGCAGGGATTGTGCCGTCATAATCACCGATACCTGTGGCCGCCCATTCCGCAATGGCGTTGCCGGTGTGGCTGTTGGCTGGTCGGGCATCGCTGCTCTGCGAGACTGGCGCGGTGAGCTCGACATACATGGAAGAGCACTCAGTATCACCCAGGAGGCGATTGCGGATGAGATCGCTGCTGCTGCCAATCTGTTGATGGGTGAGGCTGGGGATCTGACCCCTGCAGTGGTCTTCCGGGGGCTGAAGTATCCCCGCTCTGGAGATGATCTCTTCAGGGCAAAGGAGAAAGACATAATCCGGTCCCGATTGAATAGATGAGATTTTGACAGTTCGGAGATTGCATTACATGCTGCAATCGATCCATGTGATCATTCCCTTCAAAGCCCGGGAAGGAAAGACCAGGCTTTCATCAGCTCTCAAGCCGGCAGAGCGGAGGCTCTTTGCATTTGCCATGCTCAGGGATGTTCTGGCGGCGGTCTTTGGCCAGGGAAGAACGACCATCCTCTCCAGGCAAGAGTTCAGAGCTGAGGAGTTGGGCATAGATGTCGAGATTCTGCAGTCGGAGCTGGAGCTGAACGATGCACTCAACTCCCTGATATCACATCAATCCGACCTCGACTGGCCCGCGGATATTCTCATTGTAATGGCCGATCTGCCCCTCTTGAGAGAGAAAGAAATAAGAGGGATTCTCAGCTGCCAAGGAGATGTGGTCCTCTGTCCGGGACGGGGAGGAGGGACGAATATGATCCTCATTCGCAGCCCGAAATTCCGGACATGCTATCATGGCCTGAGCTTTCCTGAGCATATGGCCTACGCCCGAAAAGCATGCCTGAATTTTTCAGTCTTCGAATCCTTCCGAGCAGGCTGCGATATAGATGAGCCGCAAGACCTGGCGGAGGTGCTACTGCATAGTGATGGAGAGGCAAAAAAGGCTCTGGAGATGATGGGCTTTTCTCTTTCCGAGTGCGGGAGGTCAATTATTGAGCGCCACTACCAGAAGGCGATCTGATCGAAAAAAAAATGAGTCTGGACCATCAGATCTCGTCGAGCTTCTCCACGCCGATCTTCTTTACCTTTGGCTTCCAGATCTCATTGGGCATCCATGCCGGTGCGCCCTTTGGTTTCTTTACCTTAACCCTCTCCCCCGCAAATATATGGACTTTCTTAGTTCCCCTCTCTCTTAGCCTTATATCCTTATGACCTCTGTTGGCTGCTTTTAAGGCTGCTTGTCTGGGCTGCTTTCCCGTAAAAACCCCGATCTCGTTGCCCTTCTTGTCCCTGAGGGCGAAATTTCTAGTCTCGGCCATGATATCCTCCATTTTCCAGCTAATCGGACTCTTATTTATCAATTGTTTTGCCCAATACCATTATATTAATTTTATCCAGATGGCATAAAAAACGGCCGGATTTTTAATGAATAAGGGATTGCGGCTGCAGAGCACAATTCCCATCCACAAACGATAATATGATAGCATAAGGCACTGTGGCTCTGCAAGAGTCCCTCTTGGCCGCCCATAATCATCGCGGCGGATATGCTCGCTCTGCCCCAAGTGAGCGCTCTTCGCTGAATTATGGGGGTGAGTTCAGGCAGAGATATGGCCTTTTGTTCCTCTGCGCCTCTGTGGTTGGGTCAGATCATAGCGGTTCACCACAGAAGGCACGGGGACATAGAGTTTCTCCGATTCAAGTTCACCCGCACTGAATAGCGAAGAGCATTTTTTTGACTGCAAACGGAACTCATCCTTTTGTAATCCTCTCCTCGCTAACATGAGCGCGCAGCAATGGGGGCAGTTCCCCCCATAGCGCCATCTCCTGTCCCCTGATCACAAGTGCGCCGGTTATCCCCGGCCGTTCGATGGCAGAAAAGCACTCCTTCAGCGATCCCGTTGACTGCACAGAATTACCCAGGGCAGTGGCAGCAGCATCCGCTAAAGCCAGATTATCCGATATGACGGTAGCCGCATCGGCACAGCCGAAGGATATGGATGGGCCCACAGTTCCCGAGCTGGTGCAGATGCCAAAAGGCTTATTGCGAGCAGGGATCTGGAAGGCAAGATCCCGAATAGAAGAGCTTCCGGCGTATATTCCCACCAGTATGGGCCTGTCGTTTAGGATGCAGACATCTCCCCCGTTATCTACAATGGCATAAGTCGCTCCGTCATCGATCATCGCCTGCACAGCAAAACCGGCAATTGCGCCTGCTACACAGGCCATGGGACCGACGCCAATGATAGCGCTGGATTCGATCATCTGCTTGACGATATCCGGTGCATCATTCGCTTGAAGGTCATAAGGCTCTAAGGTGATGCGGAAGAATGGATCGTTCTCTATGAACTCCTCTAGATAGCAGCGCTGCTCGGCAATCGATGCTCTGGCGGCATCCATATGCTCCTTCTCCCGAGCAGAGATGGTGACTATCGTCTCCTTGAGGCGAAAGTGCTCATGCAAGATCTCCGTCATCGCTCCTGATCCTATGGCTTTCGCTGCGCTCACTTTGCTCGTTCATCCTCTGCAGCCTTGCTGAGCCGGGCCACATCCTCAGCCCTCCCCTGCAGGCTCAAGACCAGCTCATCCTCATAGCTCACATCCAGAAGCTCAGCCGTCCCATAGAGACGGGACAGCACTCCAAAGCTGCGGGAGGTATACGGGAGCCTGATTTGATACTCCTTTAATGGTGGCAGGTGCTGATAGATGCATTCCTTGAGGCTCTCTTGACCCTGAGAGGAATGTGCTGAGACCATAACCGGATTGGGAGCCAAATCCTTTATCTGATCAAACCTCATCCTGGCATCGAATTCATCCAATCGGTCCATCTTGTTCAAAACGGTGATCATGGGCGCAGTCACCTGGCAGTCCCAGAGGGCCTTGTGAGATGCCACCAGCTTACGCCTGAGAAGCTCTAATGGATCGCTCAGGTCGGCAACCAAAAGGACCAGATCCGCCTGGGCGATCTCAGAAAGGGTGGATTGGAAGGCTTTGATCAGGAAGTGGGGCAGATCATCGATAAATCCCACGGTATCGGTAAGCATAGTTCGGCGGCCGTTGATCTCAAGAGCCCTGGTGGTGGGAGAGAGGGTGGTGAAAGGCTGATCCTGGGCATTGACCACAGAGCCGGTGAGGGTGTTGAGCAGGGTGCTCTTGCCAGCATTGGTGTATCCGGCCAGGGCGATGAGGTCAAAGCCCAGTTCTCTGCGTCTCTTTCTCCTTCCTTCGCCCATTGCCTCCACCTCTTTAAGCTCCCCCCTGATCTTTGCCATCCTCCCCCGGATATCGTGGTACATCGACTGCTCATAAGCACCTGCACCGCGGAATCCTGGCTGCTCACCCCGCTTCTTAAGGGCAAGCTCGCTTCTCACCTGAGGAGCATCATAGCTCAGACGGGCCAGCTCCACCTGCAGCTTGGCCTCCCTGGTGGATGCCCGGGAGGCAAAGATCTCGAGGATCAGATTGAACCGGTCCAATACCTGGGCCGGAAACTCGCTACGAATGTTGAATACCTGGGTGGGGCTGAGCGGATTGTAGAAGATGAGCTTTTTTGGATGGCAGGAGAGGGCCTCCTCTATCTTTCCCCTGCCGATTTGAAAACGGTGGTCCCTCTCTCGGCGCTGCTTTATCTCTTGCAGGACTCGATAGCCGACGGCATTTGCCAGGCCCCGGAGCTCTATCATCCTGTAGGGATCTATTGGATTGGCAGGATTCTCCCTCATGAGAAGAACTGCGGTCTTGTCATTATCCATCAATTATCGTCCTTATTGATCAATTATCATTCTTCCTTAATTATTCATCATCCGGTTCAACGATAAGCCTTCGACCGGCCAGAGATATATGATGAGCCAACTCTATGGCGGTCCTTTCTGCTATCGTCTCAGGATACTTGAAATCCCTTCCGAGGATGCTCTGTGCCCTCCAGACCTCCAGGTTGTATAAGTCCCCCTGCTCAGCCACAATAGTCCCCGGGAGGCATAAGCAGGCATCGCTTATCAGGTCAGCAATAACATTGAGGTCCAGAGCCTCAGCGATGCGGGGAACGAGCCTGACCGAATGGACCTTCTCGATAAAATTGGGTGATACCCGGGCGGATAGGACGGCACATACCATCTTATACCTCCCCTTTACAGAATGCCGGCCCGATATGTCAATCGCTACGATGTCTATCTATTCAACCCCCTGGTAGATGCCCGGAGAATCCTGCCATTGCATAATCTATGATCGAATCTTCCACTCAATAGCGGTCTCATCTTATAATGGCATGGTGCAGTACGATCTCCCTGGCCTCTTCAAGAGTCAGTCCCGCGCCAAATGCAATCTGAATTGCCCTTTCGCTATCGATGAGATCTTCGGGAGCATGGGCGTCAGTGTCCACCACCATCTTCGCCCCGGCCTGAATTGCCATCTGCACCACATGGCCGTTGGTTATGTTATGGCCGGAGCGGGAGGTTATCTCCAGACAGACGTCGTTGTCCCTGGCCATCTCCGCCTCCTCTAAGGTGATGAACCCAGGATGGGCAAGGATATCCACGCCTGCCTCCAGAGCCGCCCGGTTGGTGCCAGGACGGACGGGCTCCACAGGAGATTCCCCGTGGACAACCACGATCTCCGCGCCCAGGTTGCGGGCCAGATCCGCTAGCTGCGCTATCTTCTGTGGCGGCACATGAGTCAGCTCCACCCCGGGAAGAATCCTGATATCCAGTATGCCTTCCAGATACTTGGCCTTGGAGACGCAGCTTATGATGTGCTCTATATTGGTATAGTCGGCATGATCGGTTATGCCAATGGCGGTATAGCCCAAGACCTCTGCCCGACGCACCAGCTCGCTGGGTATGAGCTCGCCATCGCTGAAGGTTGTATGGGTATGCAGATCGATCATATAAACCGCTCAACCTCGCTTGCCAGTGGCCTGCTTTTTATATTTCATCTTTAAGGATCCTGCGATCTTCTTCAAGGTAGCGGATTTGGAGCCCTTCTTCGCCACCAGTATTCGGCCTGCTGCCTCCGGCTTGTGCCAGGTCTTTGGGTGCTTTTTCTCCCTCTCGATCTCCGGCTTCAGCCCGGATTTTATCGATGCCGTTATGATCATATCCAGGTTGGGCTCATTTATGGCGTACTCTCTGGAGACCATTCTGCCCTCATCACGGGAACGGGCAGCATCGAAATATATCGGCCAGATCACAATCTTGCTCTTGTCAGGCATATACCCCCTGCCTTCTCTCCCCTCCTTAAAGTATCTTTGTCTAACTTCGCTTCTGGCACGCAAGTCTTTTAGCCATGGGAAAGGATACTAAGAGCAATACAATCGTGGAGTTCGATCATGAGTGAAGAGAGTTATCCCGTTGCCAATGTAAGAGGACAGGAGGTCCCCTACGACCCGGAGCAGCTGAGGAGGATATCAGAGCATCCCTGTTTCAGCGAGAAGGCCTGTCACAGCTTTGGCAGGATGCATCTGGCCGTGGCCCCAAAATGCAATATCCAGTGCAAATACTGTATCCGGGACTTCGACTGCGTGAACGAGTCCCGTCCCGGGGTCACCAGCCAGGTTTTAAAGCCCAAGGAGGCCCTGGAAAGGGTCGATCAGGTGCTGGAGAAGTACCATTACATCAAGGTGGTCGCTGTGGCAGGCCCTGGTGAGCCTCTGTTCAATGAGGAGACCTTCGAGACCCTGCGCATGGTGGGAGAGAAGTATCCCAACATCATTCTCTGCCTAAGCACCAACGGTCTGCTCCTGCCCGATAAGATCCAGGAGCTGGATCGCCTGGGCGTATGCAATATCACTGTCACCCTGAATGCCATCGATCCCCAGATCGGCCAGCATATCTATGACTACGTCAATTATGAGGGCAAGAGATATGAGGGCCTGGAAGCGGCGACGCTCTTATGCAATCAGCAGCTTAAGGGGATTGAGGAAGCGGTGAGGCTGAAGAAGATCGTCAAGATCAATACCGTCATCATCCCGGGGATAAATGATTTGCATATCATCGATATCGCTCACAAAATCAAGTCCATGGGGGTGTTCATCCATAATGTCATGCCCCTCATACCCCAGTACAAGTTCGCTCATATCAAGCCCCCATCGCCGGAGGAGAAGAGAAAGATTCAGGATGAGCTGGGGAAGATCATCAAGCAGATGAGGCACTGCCGGCAATGCCGCTCGGATGCCATTGGAAAGCTCGGATGCGATGTGCAACAGGAGTTCGAGAGCAGGACGAAGGAGCAGGCCTGACGAAATCCCCTTGATACCTGATGATCCATCCATCGATCTTCTCATCAGGCGGATGAAAAAAGCATGCCTGAGGCACCCCGGCACGCCTCAGCATGTTATATTTTAATGCTTGAGCTTCTTGGTTAGACTGCCTGTGGCACTGGAGATGCTCTTGGAGATGCCGGAGAGGAGGCCCTTCTGCCCGCTTGATTTGGAGCTGGCCTGCGCGGCGCTGGCGGAGCTAGCCTTTTTATCCCTATTCTTGGAGATGGGATTGCCGTTCTTCATCTGATAGTTGCTGTTTCGATCCTGTGGACCTTTGCTCTTCTTTTTATTCTTTGCCATAATAACCACCGCCTGCCTCTATGTCAAAATTTATATAGATTTCGGCCTCAAGATGCCAGATCCTGCCAGCCTCTTTTATTAATGGCGACATGAAATAAATATCCATAACAGCGGTTGGGAAGTGCTATCATATGGGCAATCCTCTCATGCCAGCCTCATTCTTCTCCCTATATTAGACCGAAGAGCCTTCTCATAGACCGCATGGCCTGCTGCTACATCCTGGATCCCAAGGCCGGTGGAGTCGAAGATGGTGATCTCATCATTGCTGGTCCGTCCGGTTTTTTTGCCAGTCAAGATCTCGCCGATCTCTGCATAGATATCCTTCTCGCGAATAATTCCCTCAGATAGGGGGACGTTGACCTCGCCGGAATGGACGGCCTGGGCGATATCATCCACCACGATCTTGGCCCTCTTCAAGAGAGTGGATTCCAGCTCCTGTTTGCCTGCGGCATCTGCCCCGATGGCGTTGATGTGCGTCCCGGGCTGGATCCATTCATCCCTGACCACTGGACGGCGTGAAGGGGTGGTGGTAACCAGAATATCGCATTCGCAGGCCTCTTCCGGTCCCGAGACCGCAATGCAGCTGCATTTCATAAATCCAGAGACGTCGTCTTTAAAGGCCAGGGCCTGATCTTCAAAGCTATCGAAGACCATCACCTGCTCGATTGGGAAGTAGCGGGAGAGGCCTTGAAGCTGCGTTCGCGCCTGGGTCCCGGCTCCGATCATCCCTACCACACGAGAATCCTGCCTGGCCAGATGCCGGGCGGCGACGGCACCAGCAGCGCCGGTGCGCATGCTGGTGAGATATGTTGCGCCCATAACAGCCAGTGGCTCGCCGGTCTGGGGGGAGTTCAAGATCAAGAGCGCCATGACCGAAGGAAGCCCGATCTGCGGATTTCCCGGATGGACGTTGACTATCTTCACCCCGGCCAGATCCTGCCCCTCAAGGTAGGCGGGCATGCATCTCAAGTCGCCATTATGCTTGGGCAGGTAAAGGTAAGACTTGGGAGGCATTTGAGTTCTGCCATTTCCGTGATCAAGAAAGGCCCTCTGGACTGCCGCTATCGCATCATCTATGGTCAGGAGTGACCTTACTTCCTCCTCTGTAAGCCAGAGCATTTCCATAAATCCACCATTTATGGGCGGAGGGTGCATGGGAGAAAAAGCCTTTGGCCTGCATCGGGATTGAGAGTCCTGTCAAATAGGAATCAAAGAACGATAATAGGGGGGGTTAGAGCCTTCGAGAGAAGGGATGAAGGGATATCACCGGAGGCTCCAAGAAATCACTTGTATTTTAAACTATTTAAGTTTAATTAATTGTGCAGCGGTCGCATTATTCCTTTGAAATAATCATAATGGTAATAACGATATTGCCGATATTGTTGATAGTAATAGGCCAACGAAATTATGAGGTCTAATATACGGTCACCCTTTTCACGCCCTCGATCTCCTTGAGCAGAATGACAAGATCGCCTGGGATCTTCCCCTCAGTGATGATGGTGAGCTTTGGGCTCTCTACGAAGTATGGATCGTCTGAGACAGCCTGGCGGATGGAGAGGCCGTTCCTGGCCACAGCGCTGGCCACATCGCCCAAAAGCCCTGTCTTGACGGCATTCACGGGAGTTATCTCGATAACACCCAATCCCAGGATGGGCGCCACCTCACCCAGATAGATCATGGAGCGCACATTTCTGAAGACCTTCCAGAGGACCTCATCCTCGCGAATGGCTTGGGCCGTGGTGTCCACCACTCTTCTGTCCACTTCCAGCTCCTTTGCGATCTGAGCATGAGGGATCTCTATCTGGCCCGATACCACCCGGGCCTGATCGTTGATCTGAAAGCCCCTCTGCAGGACGAGGCGGATGACCTTCTCCTGCGCGGGAAACCTCTTGAACTTATCCAAAATCTCCTGCCACATGTGCCTCAAGCCATATTGGACTTATAAGTACAAAAGGGCTTCCTTATGAGAACATTTCCGTCGGAGGCTGTCGGTAATGCTTTCGCGCTCTTGGTAATGCCTCTTCGATATGCTTTTGGGATATATTGCATTCATCCATGAGAGCATGGTGCAGTGCCACCTTCAGCACCTTCTCCACCAGATCTCGCCCGGAGAAGCCATCCGTCTGCCTGGCGATCTCCTTCAGGTCCACATCAACCATCTCCAGAGGCAGGGTGCTGGCATTCTTCTCCAGAATCTGCAAGCGCTCATCTTTATCCGGCAGCTTGAACTCGATCTCCTCCTCAAAACGGGAGCGAATGGAAGAGTCCAAGACCTCGATCTGATTGGTGGCGGCGATGGTGCAGATGCCCAGCCTGCTGGATATTCCATCCATCTCCGTGAGCAGAGAGTTGACCATCTCAGAGACATCGCCTCTCAGGTCCTGGTAGCGCCGGTCCAGGGCAATGGCATCCAGTTCATCGATGAAGATTATGCATGGTGCCATCTCCTCTGCCTTCTCATAGAGGCTGTGGATCTGTCTCGCTCCCTCGCCCACGAACTCGCCGATCAGGCTGGTGGACTTGACAGCGAGCATCGGCACACCAGCTTTAGCAGAGAGTGCTTTGGCGATCATGGTCTTTCCGGTGCCGGATACGCCATAAAAGAGGATGTTGCGCGGTGCCCAGCGCCCGAACCTCTCCGGGTCGGAGAGGTACTTCTCCACGATCTTCACCTTGCGCTTGGCCTCCTCCTGACCCACGACCTCATCAAAGGAGACGTCGTAGCTTACCCCTTTCTTGACCTCCGCTTTCTGCTCCACCTTGATGGTGGTTTCAAAGCCGACCACAGAGCGCCTGGGATAGGCCCGAACCACCTGAAAGGCATAGTCAGGATAGAGCCTGCGGTCGAAGAGGTAGCAGCCAGGTTTTACCTCCTCACCGTACCATTGCTCCCGGGCGTACAGCTCAAAGAGCCTGGCATCAGCAACGGATGGACACTCCTGAAAGATGCTCTTCAAGGGATAGCCGGCAGGCCGCAAGAGGAGAAACTTTGCCCCTACTGCTTTTCCTCTCTCCGGCTTTGCCCCCTGAGGCTTGGACTGGGTCTTCTGGATGGATCGCACAATATGGTTCTTGCTGACGGAGATAGTTAAATCTTTTTATCGTTGAAAAAAAGATGGCCCTTCGCTGAATTATGGGGGTAAGGTCCAGGCAGAGAATATGGCCTCTGCGTCTCTGTGGTTGGGCCAGAGCATAGCAGCTCACCACAAAAGGCCCAAAAGACACATAGATTTTGCGATTCAAGTTCACCCAGAACAAATAGCGAGAGGACAAAAAAAAATTCCAGTTAAGGTTAGCCAGCAGCTCACTGGCAGGTATCGAGAAGACCCTTCTTTTTGCCTCCCCTCTTGTCGCCAGGCTTTATGGGTTCAACCTTTGCTGCCTTCTCCTCTTTTTCCTCTTTCTTCTCTTCATGATGTGTCAATTTATCGCCTCCGTTTATCTCTATTATCCATCATAATGCAGCTGATCTCAAATATATCTTCCGGTGGAAGGAATGGTCTAGAGAAAAGATGATAAAACGGCCTAAAAAGAATGAGTTATGGAGGGCAGCGGAAATTCATCCCATCAGTTGAGCCTATTGGCTCTATTCAGGGATATCCCGCCCGGAGGATCGCGATTCAGCCGCATTTATTCTCGACGATGCAGGTGGGATCCTCTCCCAGCAAGTCGCCATTATAGTAATATGCCTTCTGGCGGCACCCTCCGCACAGATCCCGGTAGTTGCAGCTGCCACATGCTCCTTTGAGATTGGACTTGATCCCTCGCAACGCTAAAAGCTCTGGGGTTGGATGGTCTATCCAGATGTCCTGGAAGGACCTATCCCGGACGTTGCCCACCACCACCTGGGGCATGAAGTGGCAGGGATGAACATCTCCCTGATAGCTGATGTTGGCCACCTTAGCCCCGGCGGAGCAGCCCCCGGCATTGGTCAAGAGCTTTCTCACATAGTCCCTTCTCGGATCGTCCTTCAAGATCTCCAGGAGATAGGCCCCATCCATGGGAGAATCGGTGGTCAGGATCTCGATGTTCTTATCCTTGAGCTCCACCGCTGCCTCGGCCAGCAGGCGGATGACGCTGCGACGCTGCTCAGAGCTCACATCCTTATCCGATATCCCCGCCCCCCGGCCAGTGGGAACCAGATGGTAGAGGCAAAAGCGGGGGATGTTCTCCTCCAAGGCCAAATTGAGGAGGGCGGGAACATCCTGCCAGTTGTCCCGGGTCAGAGTTATCCTCAGGCCGGTCTTCAGGCCCGCATCCCTGGCGTTTCTCAATCCCTGGAGGGCGCGGTCGAACGCCCCAGGAACGCCCCGGAATTTGTCATGGCTGGCGGGGAGGGCGGAGTCCAGGCTGACCCCTACGTATCGAATCTTAGCCTCTGCCAAAAGCCTTGCCACCTCGGGGGTGATCAGGGTGCCATTGGTGGATATGACCGTCCTCAAACCCGCCTCCCGGGCGTGGAAGGCAATAGAGAAGAAGTTGCGGCTCATCAGTGGCTCGCCGCCAGTGAGGATGAGAATCGGTATCTTCATCTGGGCCAGATCGTCTGTCAGACGCATCCCTTCCTCAAGGCTCATCTCGTCATCCTCCTTTGGGATGGCATCCATATAACAATGGCTGCAGGCCAGGTTGCAGCGTCTGGTCAGATTCCACATCACCACCGGTTTCGTCTGGGCGGAGAAGCGGAGAAGATCTGCCGGGACGTCCTGGCAGGACTCGGATTCCCGCAGGGCCTCCCATACCGTGGCCTGGTCGGCCAGGGCTTTGGAAAATATGATCATGTAAACCTCACAACTCCATTCTATCCTTTGCCATGCTTGCAGCATTGCCAGAGGATCTCTTTCTCCCGACCAGGGCTGCCAGCATGGCCTCAAAGGTGAAGTTCTCCGGGATGACGTCCACCGCCACCCCCAGGCGGGACAACTCTTGGGCAGTAGGCTTGCCGATGGCGGCCACTGTGGCCCTGGCAAGAGCCTCTCGCAGCTGTTCTTCCCTTCCCATCGCTCTTGCTCTTTCCAGCAGATTTCGAGCTGTTGAGGAGCTGGTGAAGGCGAAGATGTCCACCTCGCCTGCCCGCTCTATCAGCCGGTCCAGGCGGGGATCGGATGAATTCACCACTCCATAAAGGGGAATGTCATCCACCACGATTCCCGACTCCCTCAGGCCATCGGAGAGATACTGGCTCCCCTGGGCGCTGCGCAGGAAGAGAATGCTCTTATATCTTCCCTTGAGCATCCTCTCCAGCCCCTCAGAGCTGTAGCTTTCGGGCATCTCCGACTGGATATCGTATTCGTTCAGGGCCTGCTTCGTCTTGGGACCGATGGAGACGATCTTCTTTCCTGCTAATGCTCCGGATATGGCCTTATTCCCAAGAGCGATATGCACACCATTGGCGCTGGTGAAGGCCACGCATTCCGCGGCAGCGATCCTCTCGAGCAGATCTTCGGGCAGGGGATTTTTCTCCAGGGCGATGGCCGGAGCGGACAGGGGAATAAATCCGTAGCGCTCCGCCAGTTCAACCGACTCCTCCTGCTGGCCCGCCGGCCTGAGGACGGCGATCCTCTCCGGGGCAAGAACCTCTGCCAGCCGGACTACGTCTCCCACTACCAGTATGGCCGGAGACTGGACATTCTCTTCCTTTGCCCTCTCGGCGATATCCCCCAGGGTCCCCGAGATCAGCCTCTGATCCGGCCAGCCGCCCTTCTCCACCATGGCCGCCGGGGTCTGGGGGGACTTTCCCGCTTCTATGAGCCTATTGGTGTTCTCCTCCAGCCGGGAGACGCCCATGAGAACAACCAGGGTCCCATCAAGCCCGGCCATGGCCCGCCAGTCGAGGGGCGAGTCCTTTCCCGGCTCCTCATGGCCGGTGACTATGGTCAGGGCCGAGGCCACCTTTCTGTGAGTAACTGGAATTCCCGCCAGCTCCGGAGCGGCGATGGCCGAGGTGACGCCGGGGACAACCTCAAACGGGATTCCCCAATCCCGGCAGGCGATCGCCTCCTCGCCTCCCCGGCCGAAGAGGTAGGGGTCTCCGCCCTTCAGCCGGACAACGATTTTGCCCTCTTTGGCTTTCTCTACCAGGAGCTGGTTAATCTCCTCTTGCTTCAGCTTATGCCTTCCCGCGTTCTTGCCCACATCTATAAGCTCCCCCTTTACCCCGTCCAGCATCCTGGAGTCGAGCAGCCGGTCGAATAGGACTACATCCGCTTCCATAAGCCTCTTTCTTCCCTTAATCGTCAGCAGCTCCGGGTCTCCGGGCCCCGCTCCCACCAGATAAACCTTACCGATTGCCAAAAAACTTCACCGCCTCGTCCACCAGCTCTCTTCCTCCCATCCTCATCAGCCGCTCTCCCATATCCTCTGCCACTGCCAGATGATTCTGAACGAGAGAGATCCTCTCCTCCAGGCGGACGAACCTCTTGCCGTCCGGGGATAAGACCTCAGCCAGAACCCGCGCCTCTCCCTTTTGCACCAGCGCATGGACGGCCATGGGCACCACACAGCCTCCGCCCACAGTCTCCATGATCTTGCGCTCGATCATGGTCTCAGATCTAGCATGAGCATCATCCAGAGCGCGGGAGCAGGCCTCAGCCTCAGATCCGGCCTTTGCAACTACGATTATCGTCCCCTGGTTGGCAGAGGGAACGAACCTCTCCCCATCAAGTCTCACGTAATCTGGATGGTAGCCCATGCGCTCGAGGCCGGCCTCGGCCAGAACTATGGCATCGTAGTCTCCCCGCTCCAGCTTGCCCAGCCTGGTCTGAAGATTCCCCCGCAGGCTCAGAATGTTCAGGTCGGGGCGGGCGCGGAGAAGCTGGGCCATCCGCCGCATGCTCGATGTGCCCACTCGTGCCCCCTGGTCCAGCTCCTCGATGCTTTTGACAGATTTCTCCCTGCATAAGAGGACGTCGTATGGTGAGTCGCGTTTCAGGACGGCGGAGACTATCAGCTCCTCAGGCCTTTTGGTGGGGAGGTCTTTCATGCTGTGCACAGCGAGATCGATCTTGCCGGAAAGCATGCGTTCGTCTATCTCAGCCACGAAGACCCCAAAACCGGTGAGCTGGTGGAGGGGCTTGTCCAGGAAGACGTCCCCGCTGGTCTTAACCCGGCACAGCTGGGTCTGGATGCCAAGGCCCTTCAGCCTCTCCTGCACGATCTGCGTCTGGCGCAATGCCAGAGGGCTGCCCCTCGTCCCCACGATCAGCTTTTCAGGCAGGAGCGGAACGCCTCCAGGGTGGTCTCGATCACATCTTGGTTATGCGCTGCAGAAATGAAATCGGTCTCATACTGGCTGGGGGTGAGGAAGATGCCAGAATCCAGCATCCGGCGGAAGAACTCGAAGTAGCCCTGCCGATCACACATCAAGGCCTGGGCATAGTTGTGAGGCTCCGGGCCGAAGAATACCTTGAACATGGAGGCGATGCCGACCACGCTCCAGTCCTGCGCAAGATCCTCCACCATATCCTTAAGGGCCAGTCTCATGCTCTCTCCAGACCGGTTGAGTTTATTTATGGTATCCTCCTTCTCCATCACATCCAAAGTCGCCAGGCCAGCAGCCAGAGAGGCCGGACTTCCATTGTACGTCCCCGCCTGATAGATCGCTCCCCCTGGGGCCACCTGGTCCATCAGATCTGCCCGCCCTCCGAAGACCCCAATGGGGAAGCCTCCGCCTATTATCTTTCCCAGGGTGGTCAGATCGGGCTTGATGCCGAAGAGCTCCTGCGCCCCGCCCAGGGAGAGCCGGAATCCGGTTATAACCTCGTCGAAGATCAGGAGGACATCGTTCTCCTCCGTCAGGCGGCGCGCCGTCTGCAGGTAGCCCTTATCCGGCAGGATGGGGCCGATATTTCCCAGGACCGGCTCCATGATCAGGCAGGCGATCCGGCCGGAGAAACGCTCCATGACCTCCTCCAGGGCAGCTGGGTCGTTGTAGGGCACCTGAATGGTGTTTTTGGTGGCATCTGCGGGAACGCCTAACGAGTCGGGAATGCCCAGGGTAGTGGCACCAGAGCCCGCTTTGACCAGGACGCTATCATGAGCGCCATGGAATCCGCCCTCGATCTTGATGATCATATCCCTGCCGGTGCTGCCCCGGGCCACTCGAATGGCAGCCATTGTGGCCTCGGTTCCGCTGCTCACAAAGCGCAGCCGCTCCATGCTGGGGTAGAGGGAGGACACCCTTTCCGCAAGCCGGACCTCCAGCTCGCTTGGGGTACCATAAAGCCAGCCCCGGTCCATCTGATCCGAAACCGCTTCTTTTATGGCAGGATGGCGGTGGCCCAGGATCATGGGGCCGTAGGCCAGGCAATAATCGATGAACCTGTTGCCGTCGCAGTCCCATAGATAGGGGCCTATTGCCCGAGCGGTGTAGAAGGGATAAGGAGATATGGCGCGCACAGGGCTTGAGACCCCGCCGGGCATCAGTCTTCGGGCCTGGTCAAAGAGCCTGATGGAAGAGTCAAAATGCATCATGGGAGCTTTCTCTTCGGGCAGATTAATCAATCTTACGACACTATTAATTACAAAAACTATATATATTAGGAATTACTACCAAGACTATATTAGTATAATGAAAAGGTTATTAGAATAAATAGAGAGCGGGGAAGAGGACACGCGGGCAGCATAGTTATAAAAAACCGCATAGATCAAATGGAAATCAAAGGGATGGCACGATTCATTTATCTGCTGCCCGCCAACCCAATTCCTCCGCTTTTTTAATGACCATGCGCAAGGGAACGCCTGCCTCTTTTGCAATCCTTCTGCAGTCCTCGTACTCCGCTTTGACATTGACCAGGCTGCCGTCCATCCGGCTGATCTTTATGGCAACGCTATAGGTCACCCCCTCGAGATTCAGGTCCACTGTTGTCTCTTCCCTCTCCGCCACAAAACGGTGCAGGCTGGGAAAGACCCTGACCCCTAAAGATCCCGTCTCCCTGACGATCATTCCCGCCAGCTTCGACATATCCTCGTGACTGCTTATCGCCCGGATGACGTTCCCGCTTCTCCCCTTCTTCATCACCGCGGGAATGACTGAGACGTCCAGCGCTCCCGCCTGCATGAGCTCCTCTATCAGGTGGCCCAAAACCTCGCCTGTGACATCGTCCACATTGGTCTCCAGCTGCACCACACGATCCTTTTGGTGATCCATCCCAGCCCCTCTGGTTGGAGATACGATCTTGGCTTCCAGCGCTCGCAGGAGGTTGGGGGTGGCCAGGTCCTTCCTGCCTGCGCCGTAGCCCACCCTCTCCGCCTGGATGAGGGGAATGCGGGGCACGAACTCGTCCACCAGAGCCGCCAGTAGGGCCGCCCCAGTGGGGGTGAGGAGCTCATCGTCCACCGGCCCCCCCATCCAGGGGATACTATGAGCCCGCAGGATCTCCAGGGCCGCCGGCCCGGGAACGGGAAGGAGCCCATGGGCCGACTGGACATATCCCCCACCGACGGAGACGGGCCGGGACAAAATTCGATCCGCTTTCAGGCTGCTGGCAGCCTCACAGGAACCGGCTATATCAGCGAGAGCATCCAGGGCACCGACCTCATGAAAATGGGCCCGGCTCTTGGGCACATCATGGACCCGGCTCTCCGCCTCCGCCAGAATATCCAGGGCGGCAAGGGCTTTCTTCAGTGCCTTTTCCTGGAGGCTTGAGCTCTTTAGAATGGATACCGCCTCCTCCAGGGAATGATACCTCCGGTCCGAGATCACCTGGGCCCTGGTGGCAGAGATATGCCCCTTCTCCTGCCGGGAGACCTCCAGGGTGCAGCCCACCGACTCCACTGCCTTGCTAACCCTCTTTTCATCTGCTCCCAGGTCCAAGAGGGAGGCCATGATCATGTCTCCGGCTGCGCCGGCGCTGGGGTCGAAGAGAAGGGCGAACATGGATGATAGCTGTCTCTCTGCCGATATATATGGATCGGCCTATCAGAGGACGGACGAATGGAAGTGCTCAAACGAATGGAAAACGCTTATAACAGGGATGGATCAATTCTTATCCTTGGATCTCCTTTGCGCCCTGGTTGATGTGGAGGAAACAAGATGCGTATCCTGATCACCGGAGCTGGCGAGGTGGGCTTTCTCATCGCCAGCGAGCTTTATGCTGACCATGATGTCACCGTCATAGATAAGGATCCCGATGCCTGTGCCAGGCTTCAGGATATGGATGTGAAGGTCATGCAGGGGAATGCCGCCAACGCCCGGCTTCTCTCCGAGGCGGATATCAAGAAGGCGGACATAGTCGTGGCTGCAACCGGGAACGATGAGGTGAATGTGATAACCTGCATCATAGCCTCTCATCTGGGGGTCAGGCAGACCATCGCCAGGGTGAGCAATCCCGAGTACATCGATCAGCCGGTCCAGGATCGAAAGGAGATCGGCATATCATTCATGATCTGCCCGGAACTGACCATGGCCGAGGATATGGCAAGCTCCCTTTATTTCTCATCCATGCTCATGAACCGGGACCTGGCCAACGGCCTGGTGGAGCTGGTGGAGTTCAAGGTAACAGCAGAGATGAACATCCAGGGGCCGGTGGAGAATATCGTCCTCCCTAATAACTGCAACCTGATCGCCATAAACCGGGCGGGTCGGATAGCCATACCGAAAGAGGGAGACGAGATAAGAAATGACGACCACCTAATGCTGTTGTGCGACGCCAGATCTCTTCCCGACCTGGGAAGCATGCTGCATGAATCCAAGACCACTCAGAAGGTGATGATCGTGGGTGGGGGAATGGTGGGCTTCTACCTGGCCAGCAGGCTGGAGAAGATGGGAATGGACGTCAAGCTCATCGAGAAGGATGCCGATCGTTGCGCTGAGATTGCGGACAAGCTCTCAGGAACCATGATCCTCAATGGCGATGGATCAGATCTCGCCCTACTTCAAGAGGAGGGGGCAGGCGCGATGGATGTGGTCTATGCTGTGACCGGCCTTGATGACAAGAACCTATTATGCTCCCTCTTGGTAAAGCAGCTGGGAGCCACGAAGATCCTCTCCCGGGTCAACAGGAACGTCTACATCAAGCTCTTCGAGATGGTAGGGGTGGACAGAGCGGTCAGCCCGGGGCAGGTGACTGCCGATGCCGTCCTCCAGAGGGTGATCGGCGGAGAAGAGGTCATCACACTGAGCGATGAAAGGATGGAGCTGGTGGATTTCATCGCCAAGCAGGGAGCGAAGATCGTGGGCAAGTCGATATCCAAAGAGCTTCCCAAGAACTCCCTTGCCGGCATGGTGATAAGAGACGGCGCGCCTATTGTCCCCTATGAGGACTTCAAGGTGTCAGCCGGTGATCGGGTGTTCGTGATGTCCATGCCGGACGCTGTCTCCAAGGTCAAGAAGCTATTCGCGGCATAATGAGCAGATCCTTTTTATAGGAACAGGAGACAAGTTGCGCTTTCAGGAGGATGCCCTCCGCCATTTTGGTGCGGCATTGCTTGATGAAATTCAGGGTGTTTCTGCGACTGCTTGCACAGCTGCTGAAGCTGCTGGCCATCTTGCTGCTCGTTCCGGGTGCGGTAGC
>NZ_DAKC01000106.1:21551-28778 GCF_002496465.1 Methanosaeta sp. UBA356
CCTGGGAAGGCTGTCATCTGAGGAGGAGCCGGGATTAAGAGAGGCCTTCGCCCTGGTGGCTCTGGGCTGGATTGCCGTCGCTTTCTTCGGAGCGTTTCCTTATGTCTTCCTGGGGATGAGCCTGATCGATGGCCTCTTCGAGTCCATGTCCGCCTTCACCACCACTGGATCGTCTGTATTCACAGAGATCAATCACCTGGGATACTGGAAGATGAACCAGACCCTGGCCGATAGCAGCCTGGTGGCGGAGATGCAGATGCAACTGGTGAGGATGACCGGCAACTCCATCCTCCTCCGGATGAGGAGCGGCCCCGATGATACGATCATGGGGCTGCTCTTCTGGAGGTCATTTGCCCAGTGGTTGGGAGGGATGGGGATAATACTGCTCTTCGTGGCCATACTGCCCCGCCTGGGAGTGGCGGGACGGCAGCTGTACCGGGCGGAGGTTCCCGGCCCGGATAAGGAATCCATCAAGCCCAGGATCAAGCAGACCGCTCGCATGCTCTGGATGGTCTATATCCTCCTGACCCTGGTGGAGGTCGCCCTCCTCCTTCTGGCAGGAATGCCCCCCTTTGACTCGTTCTGCCATGCCTTCTCATCCATGGCCACGGGAGGATTCTCGCCCCGGGGTTTGAGCATCATGGCCTACAATAGCTGGATCATAGATGCCATCATCGTCCTGTTCTGTTTCCTGGCCGGGGCCAACTTCGCCCTGCACTACAGGATGATCACCTCCGACCGGAAGGCCCTGATCAGCGACACGGAGTTCCGGGCTTATGCCTTGATCATCCTTTTGGCCACGTCGATCATCATCCTCTGGGGAGGGCTGGAGGGAGACATCTACCAGAAGATTCAACTGGCCGGCTTCCAGGTGGTCTCGATCCTGACCACTACCGGGTTTGCCACTGCCGATTTCAATCAGTGGACCGCCACCGCCAGGATCACCCTCCTCTTGCTTATGATCATCGGGGCCTGTGCCGGCTCCACCGCAGGAGCAATCAAGGTTGTTCGATTGATACTGATATTCAAGAGCGCATACAGAGAGCTGATTCGCACTCTTCATCCCAAGGCGGTTCAGAGCGTCCGGCTGGGCGATATGGTGGTGAAAGAGGAGATTTTAAGGGCGAGCAATATCTTCGTCTCCATGTACATCATCATCTTTGCCATAGCCTCCCTCCTCCTGGCCATGATCTCCTACAGCGATCCGAAGATGGATATGGAGAGCGTCCTGTCGGCAGTGGCGACGACCCTGGGGAATGTCGGACCGGGATTTGGTGTGGTGGGGCCGATGTTCAGCTTTGCAGATATCCATCCTGCGGGAAAGATGCTCCTCATATTATGCATGTGGATCGGCAGGCTGGAGGTGGTGACCGCTATGGTCCTCTTCTTGCCAGAGTTCTGGAAAAAATGAATGGAATTTTTCCTATTCATCCCGCAGCTCTTCATAAGCTCTGAGAACCTCTCCCACCGACCAGGCCTGGGAGATGCAGCCACCGGGATTCTGGGGCAGGTCGCCATCGAAGACCTCGGGAATGGTGCCCATCCCTTCTGCCAGATCCAAGAGCGGCCTTAGTGCATCCAATCCCTTCTCCCGCGTTTCGGCGGAGCGGCCGCCTACAGCCAGCAGAAGATCGATATAGGGGCCGATGAGCCAGGGCCAGACCGTGCCCTGATGATAGCTGCGGTCCCTCTCCTTGGGTTCTCCAGCATATCGGCCCGCATAACGGGGATCGCGGGGGGAGAGGGTTCTCAGGCCGAAGGGGGTGAGAAGATCTCGAGCTACCACCTCCAGAATGCTCCTTCTCATCACATCCGGCAGGAGATCGGGAACGATTGCCGCGAAGATCTGGTTGGGGCGGATGGAGGCGTCCTCATGGTCTATCACATCGAAGAGGCAGCCGTTCTCGCTGTTCCAGAATCGGAGGTAGCTTTTCTGGACCTTATCTGCGAGCTCGGGAATCTTCGGGTCCAGGGGCATGTCCAGGGCCCGGGAAAGGCTCTCTGTCCTCCTCAGGGCGGAGTACCAGAGGGCGTTTATCTCGCAGCATTTGCCCGTCCGGGAGGTGACCGGCCGGCCGTCCACTCTGGCGTCCATCCAGGTGAGAGCCGGGCCGGAATTGATCAGGCCGTCCTCATCTGCGCCGAAGTCATCGCCCGGTCGGGAGTATCTCTCAACCACATCCAAGAGCTTCGGCCAGAGCTCGGCCAGGAAATCCAGATCACCTGTTGCATCGAAATATCTGCTCGTCGCCTGAACAAACCACAAAGAGGCGTCCACGGTGTTGTAGGACCGGGCCCCGAGGTCGTTGGGCAGCACACCGTCCTTCATCGCCCCGGCAAAGGAGCTGAGGACCAGCCTTGCTGCCTCATATCGGCCGGTGGAGAGGAGAAGGCCGGGCAGGGCGATCATGGCGTCCCTTCCCCAGTCATCGAACCAGTGGTAGCCGGCGATGAGGCTCAGAGCGTTGCCCCTCTTGACCAGGAAGCTGTCCGCCGCTCGAGCCAGAGGAGGAACGGGTGCCTTTAAGGATATCAGGCGTTCTCTCTCGCTCTCCTGATCCGCCCTCCAGTTGGCCAAGGAGCTCCTCCAGGTGGAGGCGATGATGGCGAACTCCGCCTCTCCG
This sequence comes from Methanosaeta sp. UBA356, assembly GCF_002496465.1. NCBI lineage: Archaea > Methanobacteriati > Methanobacteriota > Methanomicrobia > Methanotrichales > Methanotrichaceae > Methanothrix > Methanosaeta sp. UBA356. The sequence continues at coordinate 24,176 of NZ_DAKC01000106.1, forward strand.
GATACATCCAGCTCGAAGCAGCCGGGGGAGAAGAGGTTCTCCTTCCAGCCCAGGCCCCGGCGGCGCTCCTCCTCGTACTCGAAGTTGCTGTAGACCCTCTCCTGGGGAATATATCGGGCCAGGTCGGAGAAGATGGAGAAACGGGTTTGGCTGAGGATTGTGGTTCCTTTGCCCCAGGTATTCTGGTGAAGTGGAGGAAGATCGCCGGCAGCATGGAAGCTGCGGTCGTGGATCAGGGGTACGATGCGGATCAATCCACGGTAGCCCTTGATCCTGTAGCTGATGATGGTGCTGTTCTCATTGCGGACCATGGAGACGGTCTTCTCCAGGGTTGTAGTGCCCATCTGATAGCAGAACCGGGGGAGGGGATCGGTCCAGAATCCCTGCAGGTGAGAGAAGCCCTGGGGATAGATCGCTCCGGGGTACTGATGATTGGCCAGTCGGAATTCGCCCAGCTCCTCGTCCAGGCTGGCGAGGAGCAGTCTCTTCCTTGCTGGAGGCTCGGTGGCTGCCACCAGAAGGCCGTGATAGGCTCTGGTGTTGCTGCAGTTTGCGGTCGATGAGGCATAGCTGCCCAGGCCGTTAGCCACCAGCCACTCCCGGGATGTCCCCTGGGAATAGTCGGCCGGCTGGAAGGGCTGAGGTTGAGCTGCTCCTACAGTCATTTAGATCACCTCTGTTGCCAGGGAATCGGCCACTGCCCGGAGAAGGCCCTTTCTCAGCCTCTCCCCCTTGAGCTTCTGCAATCCGGCCAGCTTTTCCGCCAGGGCGCTGTCGCCCAAGCTCTTCTCCGCCCAGAGGGCATAATCGCCGTTGGCATTATGGTACTCCAAAGAGGGGAGAGGGATTTTGTCCAGGATGGCCTCCAGGCCCATCAGTGTCCAGGCGGAGTCGCCTGTGAACTGGTCTATTCCGGTGGCAAACCGGAATGGGGAATCGGCCAGATGGGTCTTTCCCTTCAGGCGGCAGTGAAAGTCGGATAAGACGGCAAAGTAGGTTACAGCTGCATCATAGGGGGAGCCGTAGGGGCTGAAGTAGTTGTGCACCTCGGCCGGCCCTCCGCCGTGGGTGAAGATATAGTAGAGATGGTCGGAGAGGCCCAGAGTCCTCCAGATGGCCAGGAGGTCGGGATCGCGGCTCTCTCTTGCCGGCGCCTGGAGCCTCTTCTGCTGGATGAAGCAGGCATGCTGAAGGGCGTTTCCCAGCCAGCAGCTGGTGTTTCTCTCCAGGTCTGCCCAGGAGACGAAGCTCTCTATCGATAGCTCTCTTTCCGGGGGAATTGTGCCGGCCACCTCGCAGGGGGTGGCGAACTGGAGGTTTTTGTAGCGGAGGATCTGGTTTGGCAGGCTGCGGATGAAGTCGAAGATCCCGGTATCGATCCACTGGTGCTCGCCGAAGGTCTCGTAGTCGCAGAAGATGTTTATGCACTTGCCTGGGGTCCTCGCCAGCCAGGAGGCGTATTTGTCTGCGGTGAGGGGGTACTCTTCCCAATTGTGGGAGGAGAAGCGAAAGCCGATGTCGTCGGTGAGCTGGTAGTTACGCAAGAGCAGAGCGATCTTGGTGTTTGGCGGGCGGTAGACGTAGTTGGGATCTGCTACCACCCCTTCGGTGAATATGGCCTTATAGCCCATCCGGTCTGCGATTTGGGCGATTTTGTCGCTGTAGATCAGCTCGGTGTTCTCAAAGGTCGTAGGCCGGAGGGCGAAGATGTCCCAGATCAGCTCCCGGTGCATCTTGATCTGCTCGATGTACTCCTCCGGATCGTCGTAGAGGCTGGCCAGGCTGTGATAGTAGGTCTGATCCAGCACCTCCACCATTCCAGTCTGGACCAGGTCGACAAAGGAGTCGAGGACATCCGGGCGGTACCTTTGGCATTCTTCCAGGAAGACGCCTGAGAAGCTGTAGGAGACCTTGAAGGATCTATTCGATCCCTGGAGCTTTTTTATCCCCTCCAGGATGGCCCGGTTGGCGGGCAGGTAGCATTTGTCGGATACCCGCTCGAAGATCCTCCGATTCTCTGGGTCATCGAAGTAGTATTTCCATAAATCAGGTACCACCTGCCGGTTCATGTAGCCGTCCCAGAAGAAATTCTTCTTCAGACGGATTGGCTGGTGGACCTCAAAAGAGAGGGAGACAAGGGTCATACTATATCATCAGGGCCGCAAATTATTTACATCCTTCGCATTATATCTGCCCAAGTCAGGGCTAAAGTATGCTGATTTTTTGGCACAGTAAGGTTCGAGGGAATCTATTAAATCTTTGATGAGAACATGGCAATTATATGAAGGCGCTGAATGCGGAGAGGTACTATCTCGACCTGTTGATTCCCGTATTTTTGATACTGTTGGCCGAGATTCTGATCTTCTACGGCAAGCCTGAAGCAGCGATGCCCATTCATGCGCTGAACCTGGTTTTTTTAAGCCTATCAACCATATTCGTCAATAACCGGACCTATCCAGCCCTAATGCTCTTGCCACTGTTCCGCCTTTTGAATGTCGCGATGCCCGTCTTCTTCCACCTGACCCTCTACTCCTATGTGCTGGTCTATGCGCCCATGTTCATTCCCATGTATATGATCTTGAAAGAGAGATTCATAACCGCAGAGGAGGCGGGATTGACCTTTGAGCGGTTCTGGTTCTTTCTGCCCGTTTCCATTTCCATGGGACTGGCTTTGGGGTGGGGGGAGTATATGGTGATCAAGCCTCAAATGCTGGTGGTGGACAATGATCTCCAGCAAATGCTCATTTTAGCCCTGACCATGATCTTCTTTGTGGGTATTGTGGAGGAGTTCGTATTTCGGTCGTCTTTGCAGACTGTGCTCCAGGAGAGGATTGGTCTGATCGGGGGGCTGGTCTTGGCCAGTGTGATATTCGGGTTCATGCATAGCGGCTATCACCTGACACTGGAGCTCCTCTACGTTAGCCTGGCGGGGCTGGCTTTCGGGGTGCTCTTCTGGCTATCCAAGAGCCTGCCCATTGTCTCCCTGGCCCACGGGGTCACCAATATAGCGCTGTTCCTCGTCGCTCCTCTCAAACCGGAGATCCTGCCGTATTTGATCATTGGCCCGCTATTCCTGTTCTTCTTTTACGCTTATGCTCTGGATAGGATAAAAGAGCGTATCGCGACTTGAATGGTTCAGGGAGAAAAGAGGATTGAGCGGCTCGGTGGAATCTGTGGATGTTAATCGGAGCGGGGGAAGCATGAGGCAGTACACGGTGGTGTACGGGAATAGAACCACAGAGACACAGGGCGCACAGAGGACGAACGAACGGAGATGACTATCCCGGAAGCAATTGGGAGCTTTCTTAGGTTGGATGGAAAGGAAGGCTGAGCGTCTCTGCGAACTCTGTGCCTCAGTGGTTAATAATCGTGGCTGAAAAATCAATCCAGGTGGTTTATGGGAATAGAACCACAGAGACACAGAGCGCACAGAGGACGAACGAACGGAGACGACTATCCCGGAAGCAAATACGCTATTCATTTCAAGTAGGAAGGTAATTTGGACCTGGAATTTAGGCTCCTCGCTAAAAACGCTATATGCAATAGAATGAATAGACTGCTATGAAGAGCTACAAAAGGTGCTATAAAAGAGAGATTGTATGCAGCAGCAGGGCTTATCTAGCTGCCGATAACCTCTACTACCTTGTAGCCCACAATTAAGAAGAATGTTAAGACCATGGGAACTATGGCGATGTTGAGCACCGTTGAAAGGCGCCTGTGCCAGCAGGATGAGGCAGAGAGTATCTCAGAGGCGCTTAGGAGAGCGATGAGACATATGACGCTCACAACGCTGATATCCGCGACACCCACCGTGGCAAATGTACTGACCGCCGAGGTTGTGCTCATTGTGCTGGTGGCGCTGGCTGTTGCGCTCATGGTGCTACTGACCGTACTCATCATCGACGAAAGCATATATTACATCTCTCCTTTTGGTTCTGCCCTGAGTATCCTACATCAATACTGGGTATCAACTATAGATAACATGTCAAGATGAGTATTTATAGATATCCCTTGCAGAGGGGAGAACTATAGCCAAAAAACGGCTTTCGCATCGGGAGGCGTTCTCGCATTTATGCGGATCAGGGAGCCTTATGCTATCGAATGATGCAGGCGGATTTATTACAGAAATTTTTGCATAAGATCCTTGCGGGAGGATAAACGCATCAAACATGGATCCTTCTTGCCCCCTCTATATCTTCAGGCCTTCCATCAGCTTATGTAGCCCTTCCAGGCGATCTCTCATCGCCAGGCCCTTTGGCGTTGTTTTATAGATTCGCGGAGAGCCATCCTGGCATATCAGAAGATCGTTTTTCATGAGCACAGCGAGATATGCCTTGATGGCAGTAAAACTGATACTGCTTCGATAGACGATATTGGTGAGATTTTCCCCTTTTTCGCATATATTCAGGATCTCCACTATGATCTGATCTTTGCTCCTGCGCGCCCGCATATAGTTCCCCTAAAGAGCCTCAAGCTCTCCCTTTCGCAATCGGGCTGAATGCATAAAAACGTTTCTTAATTATATTACTTATGATAAATCATTCTAAATTTTCGCGCATTGCAGGCTGCTGCCGGGTATGACCACAAAGAGCCCATGATCCTC
>NZ_DAKC01000080.1:0-3262 GCF_002496465.1 Methanosaeta sp. UBA356
AAGGGAACTTGCGGTTTGAAATCCCTCCCATATGTCTATGTTCTGGGACAGATTGAAGCTCGTTTCCCTAATCGATCGATAGAAAAAGGGTACGTTCAGATCCTCGAAAGATCGAAGTCTGCTAATTTTGAGCATCAGCAGGCCTTCTACTCTGTTCTGTCGCAGCCCGAAAACAGGTATCTAGCACGAAAGCTTTCCTGGATTCTCACCAAGGAAGGAGTGCCGATTTACATTCTGCTACCCACAGGCCCTGAAGATCTCGATATCTTATTGGATGCCATCCGACCATCTGCATGCTCCCTGGATAGACAGGTGGTAGTAGGTCGTAAAGGCCCGGTAGCTCCTCCAGAGATGTGCGGGCAAGAAGTGCCCATGGTACTTGTTGATCATCTCTATTCCCTTGAATACAACAACTTCATGAAGTCTATCCATCCAGAACTGGTCGCCGATGAGAAATTCAAAGCTGCTGCGTTAGAACTGTTCCGAAGGATGATGCAGATAGCAGATAACACTGGATCCACAGAAAAACATCGGGCACTCAACTACCTAGCTGTACGCTATCTCGCCATATATTCTACGGCTGCAGAAAAGCTTGAAAATAGCTTTTCACTAACTTCGGCAGAAGCCATTCCCTCCAGATTAAGCGATAGTCGCAAGATAATATCAGTGGTATTCTCTTTCACTAACAGAGAGACTGGTATCATGGAGAAATATTTCGTTAGAGTGGACGTGACTGAGGAGTTTCCATTCATTGTCACCAAGATGGCGCCATACTACGACAGGTGAATAAATAAACGGAGGTGAAAAAGGAATGGCAAATTGCTGGTGTCGCCTAGCCGAAGGCAGTTGCGAAGGCTATGGAAATGGATTTAGCACAACAGGTGAAGCCTGTTGGTATGCTAGAACGCACGCATACTCCTATGGTGTGCCGTGCACCTTACCTTCCTGGCCTAGCGTCCGCCAGGAAGGATGTATCTAAATCGAAAGGAGGGAAATCCTCCTTTCATCATTTTTTGACTATCTCTGCTAATAATTTCAGCAATCGTTCATCACTAACATCAGAAAAATAAAAAAATTAGCTCTGATGCATAGTTAGTGATCCAGAAATAGGGTATGGTTTTCAGAATGTGCCTGTTGTTAACGATCTCATAAATATGTTCCGAGGAAGACATCATGAGAAGATCGGTATCCAGTTAAGCGAACTTCAGCGGCAGATCTAAATTTCAACCCATAATTGATTCACTACCGATGCATAAGCATCTTTGCCTCCGAGAAGGCTGCATTTGCTTCAGAATTTCGACCTAAAGCCTCCAGTGCAAGGCCTTTGCCTTCCCATGCATAAGAAGCTTCTTTTGGAGCTATTTCTATGACCTTATTGTAGGCCTTAATTGATTCCTCGTACTTGCCTATGGCCTTGAATATATCGCCCTTAGCAGTCCAAGCGCCGAGAGCGTAATCAGGTGAAGACATCTCAATAACCTTATCATAAGATTTTATCGCCTCTTCGTATCTGCCCATCTTTTCGAGAGTAATGCCTTTTCCCTGCCAAGCTATGATGTCCTCGGGGTTTTCCTGGATAGTGTTATCATAGATCTCCAGAGCTTTATTGAAGGCCTTGATAGCCTCCTCGTGCCTACCTGTTTTATTCAGAATATCGCCCTTCTCTACCCAAGCTCTAGCCATATGGGGATCCATTTGAAGAACTCTATTGTATGCATTGAGAGATTCGTTGTATCTGCCTAAGTGATATAACTCATCTGCCATTGTACCCCAAGCCTGAATGCTCTTGGGATCGATTTCAATGGCGGTCTCATAAGCTTCTATGGATTCATTATGCTGTTCCAAGCCGCTTAAAATAATGCCTTTCGAGAGCCAAACCATTATATCCTTTGGATTCAGTTCGATGGCTTTATCATATGCTTTAACGGCCTCTTCATAAGATCCTTTTCTCTCTAGCTCTTGGCCTTTTTTATACCAATCTTCAGCAATCATCTCCTGCGCCACAGCAGAAACGCAAAGGATGACCAGCGCAATCATGACAAGAGCAAATCTGGCTCTTACTGCGAATTTCGGCGGTTTATTGCCAGTTCCTCTCGCTCCCACTCGCCCAATTCTTTCTTTCATTTAAATGCCTCCGTTTTCAGTACACACCCGCAGGGCGACTGAAAAATCAATTACCCCAAGTGCAAAGCTCTCACTGCCCCGCACCCCACTCTGCCGATATATATCACGGCATTTGACGTTGTTATGCTCAACGTATATAAATCATACCAATATTACGCCTGAGTTCTGCCTAAAATGCCATATATATCACAGATTATGATTAACTGCGGTTAGGCAAGGGCTGATAGCACCATTAGAAGATCGGTACTCTTTGGAAGTTTTTACATTTTCATATAAAACCTCGCATATCGCGATGTAAAACCTGGACTAAATCAGACTTCAATTAACTGCCCGATTGAGAAATTAACGTCTATTTATCCTCCTTCTGTAAAAAGAATTTACGATTTGCACAAAATTTTGCCGACCGCCAAGGCCTCCCCGGAGTTCCCCTGCCGCACCTCCCTCCACACCCCTCAAGGACCTGAAGAATGCACACGCGAGGATAACGTAGTTGCATCAATGGATATGATCTGGTCGTCTTGTCGCAGAGGATCAATATCCAGTCCCTATGAGCATGTATAATCCGCAGACCTGACAGTTCATTTTGCAGAGCATGAGGTTTTCAGATCTCAGATGCGAGAAAAGCGTGCTCTTCCAGTATTATGCTCAGTATAATCTCAGCCTGGCCGAGAACATATGGCTGGGCAGTGCCGACCGGCCTCTGGACATGGGCAAGGTAGCCAAGGCCGCGAGGGATTCTGGCGTGGATAGGATTCTAAAGCGGCTTGAGGCTGGTTACGAGACTACCTTAGGAAAATGGTTCGATAACGGCACGGATCTGAGCATAGGAGAGTGGCAGAAGGTGGCTTTGGCCAGGGCGTTCATCCGGGATTCCCAGATTATAATTATGGACGAGCCCACCAGCTCCCTCGATCCCAAAGCCGAGGCGGAGGTGTTCGCCAAGTTCAGGGAGCTTGCAAAAGGAAAAACGGCCATCGTCATAGGCCACAGGTTGTCCACCGTCAGGATGGCGGATTGCATATATCTTCTGAATGATGGACATATCGCAGAGAAGGGCACTCATGAGGAGCTGTTGCCTTTGAAGGGTGAGTATGCGAAGCTCTTCGGGACACAGGCAATGAACTACAGATGATAACCC
>NZ_DAKC01000045.1:0-26897 GCF_002496465.1 Methanosaeta sp. UBA356
TTTCAATATCTTCAGCGTTCTGGGCTATCCCCAAATGGGCAAGTCCGCGGCAAACGACAAGCATTATCCCAGGGCGGATCTCCCGAAATTATTGCTACCACGAGTCCAGGCAACCACGCCCCACCCCGCCTACAGGGGCGCGAGCCCTCGGGATGCGACTCGAAAGCATACATCTCTTTAACTCGTATGAGGCGGAAAAAAGGAATTTTTAATGGGCAGACTATGCTTTTATCCTATGGAATTGATCAATGGCAGCTATCGCTGGCGTTCCATGTTCGAGATAAACCATCTCAAATTCATTCTCAGAGATTATCGTTCCAAAGCCATATCCATTACTCTCGGCAATGTATAACGTCTTGTTATCCGCACTAATTGCTCCTGCAAAAGCCTCTACAACCTCTTCTCCATCTCGCATAAACGTTATATTTCCTGTGAAGAGGCGGTCCGTCTGCTCGACGACAGCAAGAACAATGCGGTCGTCTTCCACCAGATCATGAGCTCCATCTTCAATAAAATATGCCGGCGCAGATCCTGCCCAGTAGCCCACGAGGTCAGGAACTTGAGCCGCACAGATCCCCGTAATCAGTATGATCAAAAATATTAGCCAAATCCTTCGCATTGATCTCATTGCATCACCCTTGATTATAGCGAGCATCCATTTATATTTCAATGGCGGTTCAAAATTATCTATTATTATTCATATATATTTATTTAACGTATTACATCATGGTGCCCTTCATCCGCCTGGAGAAGTATTCTGGCTCGAATCAGGTTTCTTGCAGAGGACTTGCCTTTACAAAGGTATCATCTAAAATGAAACCCCTGAAACAATTGCGCACTATTTTATGGAGTCTAAAAAAAGCAACCATAGTTCCGATTGGGCAGTCAAATCAGTCCGACCAGAGAGCCTGGATGATTTCCGGGTTCTGAAAAACGGCAGTGATCGGCCCGAGGCATATCCCTTCCTTAGGGCTTGGTGGCTGAGTGCTGTTTGATGGCAAAAATCATCAGCCTGCAATGGCCAGGCCTCAAGGCCAGCTTGCAATCAATTTATATGGAATCGTGGTCTATTATCATCTCGGTACATAAGATCCAGTGTGAGAGAAACATACTAATGCAATAATGCGCAAATATCTATGCAAAATGGGCATTCGATAAATCGCCAGCACTCCCATCCGGGACTCTAATTGAACCCATTTATTCATTTAGAATTCTGAGATCTTCTCTCCAGGTATATCCAGACTGCAATGCAATAAACAGAATCGAGCTTCCGCAAACCAAACCAGGTGTCAAGAATTGATTCAGAGCAAAAATCGAATTTATAGAACAGTAAGTCGCCTTAGAGCGCGCTTCGACAGCACTACTGCACCACTTCTGCTTAATTCTGAGCAGCAACAACGATCCGAGCTGTCAAGCACCCGCCAGCTGGAAGGCCATGCAGCGGAGCTCGCAGAACGCCATGAGGTTGACCCCATGCCTGGCAAGGATTTGCTCTTGCCAAGGCTGGCTGAGAACGAAGCGATCCTTCTCAAGGCAAACGAGCTGCTGACCGGAGCGGTGGCGGCGAATCTCAGGATTACGCCTGCCTCAGAGGAGTTTCTGGACAACTTCTATATGATGGAAGAGCAGATTCTCATGGCCAGGCAGCATCTGCCCAAGGGTTATAGCAAAGAGCTGCCACATATGCTTAATGGATCGCTGGCAGGCTACCCGCGCATTTATGATATTGCCAAAGAGCTAATTGCTCGTACCGATGGCCGGGTGGATGCAGAAAGCCTGAAGCGCTTTGTGGATGCTTATCAGACAAAATCAGTTCTAAATCTGGGCGAGCTCTGGGCAGTTGCGATCATGCTCCGCCTGGCATTGATCGAGAACCTGCGAAATATTTCTTTGCGAATCATTCAAGACAGGATCGACCGCGATCTGGCCAATCGCTGGGCGGTTCAGATCATCAAGACGGCAGAGATAGAGCCTAAGGGCTTGATTATTGCAGTGGCTGATCTGGCCCAGTCGGATCCTCCTTTGTCCAGTGCATTTGTAACCGAATTTGCCCGAAGGCTGGAGGGACAGGGACAGGCTATGACTCTCCCTCTATTCTGGATTGAAGAGCGTCTCTCCGAAACAGGAAAGTCAATCGGACATCTGGTCCAGGAGGATATAAAGCAGGCGCCTGCTGATAAGGTCTCCATTGCTAATAGCATCGCAAGCTTTCGTTTTCTTGACTCCATGGACTGGAAACGATTTGTAGAGGGAACGAGCGTTGTCGAGAAGGCACTCCGCTCCGATCCTGCAGGCACATATGACAAGATGGATTTTGCTACGCGGGATCGCTACCGTCATGCAGTGGAGAGCATTGCAAAGCGCAGCCTGCTGACTGAAGAAGATGTCGCCAATAAAGCAGCAAATCTGGCCCGGGAGAGTGCCACGGCCAGGGGTATCGACGATAGAAGTGCGCATGTTGGCTTCTATCTGATCGACAAGGGCCTGCCTTATCTGGAGAGAGAGGCGGATTTGAGCCTGTCCTTAATCGAGTCCTTCAACAGTACCATGCTCAGGTTCCCTCTGCTCTTCTATATCGGCGCCATAGCTCTTATTACTGCACTCATCATGATCACAGTACTGACACATGCTCATACCCTTGGATCACTCGGATGGCTGCAAATCCTGGCTTTTATTCTGCTGGTGATCTGCATAAGCAGTCCTGTAGTAGGGCTGGTTAACTGGCTGGCAACAATGGTTGTCCGTCCACATGCTCTGCCTAGAATGGACTTCTCCTCAGCAATTCCCGATGAGATGCGGACACTGGTGGTGGTACCATCAGTTCTGTCCAGTCCTGAAAAGATCGATGACCTGCTGGAGGGGCTTGAGATCAGATACCTGGCAAACCGGGATCACAACCTTCACTTCGGCCTCTTGACCGACCTGGTCGATGCCAAGCAGGAGATTATGCCAGAGGATGAGCACCTGCTGCAGAGGGCCCGCCAGGGAATCGAGGCGCTCAATGAAAGGTACCATGAGAGCATCTTCTTTCTCTTTCCCCGTTTGCGCAGGTGGGACTCTGAGGAGGAGATCTGGCGGGGCTATGAGAGAAAGAGAGGCATACTCGAGGAGCTAAACTTTTTATTGCGAGGCGGATCCGAAAACAGCTTTTCTGTGATAACAGGCGACGTATCAATCCTCCCCGGAGTAAAATATGTCATTACAGTTGATGAAGATACCATGATGCCATTCGAATCCGCCCGGATTCTTGTGGAGACCATGGCCCATCCCCTCAACCACCCCAGATTCGATAAGGATAAGCGATATGTCGTCGAAGGCTACAGTATACTCCATCCTCGCCTGAGCTCAGGCATGAATGAAGCAGAAAAATCGCGGTTTGTGAAGCTCTTTGGAGGAGAGCCGGGAATTGATCCCTACACCCGAGAGGTCTCGGACGTCTACCAGGACATCTTCGGGGAAGGATCATTTACTGGAAAGGGGATCTACGACGTGGATGCTTTCTCCCAGTCACTAGGCGGACGCTTTCCAGAGAATCTGATCCTGAGCCATGATCTTCTGGAGGGAAGCTACGCCAGAGCGGCACTGGTCAGCGACGTCCAGTTCTATGAGGACTATCCTTACCATTACGCCTCAGACGTTAGCCGGCGGCATAGATGGATCCGGGGAGACTGGCAGATTGCCAGCTGGCTTCTCACGCGCGTGCCAGGTCCAGGTGGCATGGTCATGGACAATCCAATCTCAGGGCTATCCCGATGGAAGATCTTCGATAACCTCAGGCGAAGTCTGGTGGCGCCTGCCCAGATCTCTTTGCTGCTCTTGGCATGGGTAGCCCTTCAGCACCCCATCTTCTGGACCTCTATGGTAGTAGGAGCAGTTCTTGCTCTGCCTGTGCTGGCTTCCATCAGAACTATATTGAGCAAGTCAGAAGGGCTCTTTTTATACAAGCATCTGCATTATGCGGGGAGGGCAATTGCCAGATATCTGGCACAGGCAACTCTCAGCCTGATATTTCTGCCTTTTGAGGCATACTTCAGCCTTGATGCTGTTGTGCGCACCGGAGGGCGGATGCTATTCACCCATAAGCGACTCCTGGAATGGAACACCTCAGGCAGCGCCCAAAACCGCAGCCAGAGCAATTTGAGTGGATTCTACAGATCGATGTGGATAGCCCCGGCAGTAGCTATCAGCCTGATATCTTATCTCGCGTTTTGGCGTCCTGGTCTGCTGAGCACTAGCTGGCCGCTGCTGGCATCCTGGATCCTCGCCCCTGTTGTTGCCTGGTGGATAAGCCTACCCCTGGATACGCCCAGGGCAGAATTGAGCCCAGATCAGACGCTCTTTTTGCGCAAGCTTTCCAGAAGGACGTGGAGGTTCTTTGAGACATTCGTTACGCCTAAAAGCCACTGGCTTCCGCCGGACAACTATCAAGAGAATCCGCGCTCTGTGGTGGCGAATGGCACCTCGCCTACGAATATGGGATTGTCACTGCTAGCGAACCTGACAGCATACGATTTCGGCTATATCTCTGCGGGAAGGCTGATAAGGCGGAATGCTAGTGCCCTGAATACAATGAAAAACCTGGAACGGTTTCAGGGTCATTTTTATAATTGGTATGATATTAAAAAATTAAAGCCGATGATGCCCAGATATATCTCAACTGTTGATAGCGGTAACCTGGCGGGTCATCTCTTGACCTTAGAGCAGGGCCAGCTCGAGCTAATAGATCAGAAAATTCTGTCAGATCGTGCATTTTGCGGTCTGGAGGATACTCTGCAGATATTGAAGGATGCAGCCACCAGGGGCGGCGAGTCAGCAGAGGACCAGAAGCGAATTGCACCATTCCAAGTGCTCGAACAGATTGATCGATTCAAATCTGAGATTCATTCGCCCCCAGAGAACCTTTCTGCGGCCTGGCAGTTGCTGGACCGGCAAGCAAAAGCAACGGCATCGATGATAAGCCTTATTGAGCGAGAAGAGAATAGCGATCTGTTGTGGTGGGCTAGAGCTTACAAGCGGCAGCTCCGGGATCATAAGAGTGATCTGATCTATCTTGCCCCCTGGCTCATGCTGCCCATCTGGATACTGGAGCATCCAATTCCCGGGGAAATCCCGGAGCATGAATCAAATGAGCTGGCGGGAAAGAGAAGCGAGCTGGAAGCTGAGCTTCTCGGACATAACTATATTCCATCTTTAGGAGAGGTCCCAGAAGTGTCAGAAAAGGTGGCAGGCGTTATAGATCAGATCAGCAGGTGCTTTGTAGAAGACTGCCAGGAGGAACGAGATTGGCTAGAGGAGCTGAGGTCAAAGACAACTGACGCCAGGAGGCGTGCAGACGAGAGAATTGCGTCTATTGAATGGCTTGCTCAGACCTGCGGCGAACTGGCAGAAATAAAATATGATTTCCTCTTCAATAACTCGCGTCGGCTTCTTTCTATCGGCTATAATATCGAGAACTTAGAGCTTGATGAGAGCTGCTACGACCTCTTAGCATCCGAGGCCAGACTATGCAGCTATGTGGCCATTGCCCAGGGTCAGCTCCGACAGGAGCACTGGTTTGCTCTGGGTCGCATGCTCACCATAGCAGGGGGAGATTTCGCTCTGCTTTCCTGGGGTGGGACAATGTTTGAGTATCTCATGCCGCTACTGATTATGCCAACTTATGGAAACACCCTTCTTGATCAGACCTGCATATCGATAGTCAAGCGGCAGATCGAATATGGACAACAACGAAAAGTTCCCTGGGGCATCTCAGAATCTGGCTATAGTGTCGTAGATGTCAATCAGATCTATCAATACAGGGCTTTCGGAGTCCCGGGCCTTGGACTGAAACGTGGGCTGGCCAACGACCTGGTAGTAGCGCCTTATGCCTCCGCCATGGCTCTGATGGTCCTTCCTCAAGAGAGCTGCGTCAATCTGAAGCGTTTGGCAGATGAGGGTTATCTGGGAGAATATGGCTTTTATGAAGCTATCGATTATACCCCATCCCGTCTGGCCCAGCATCAGAGAAGCGCAATAGTCCAGTCCTTCATGTCTCACCATCAAGGGATGAGCCTTCTCTCTTTGGCTTATGTCCTGTTGGACCGCCCAATGCAAAGAAGATTCATGGCCAATCCCATCTTCCAGGCTGCAGATCTGCTTCTTCAGGAAAAGATTCCTCTGGCCAAGGCATTTTATCCTCATGCTGCAGAGGCATCGTCATCAATCTGGAGGGCGGGCATGCTTGAGCGCAAAGGCTCTGTGCGCGTCTTCAGTGATCCGAGCAGTGCCTTTCCCAATGTGCATCTTCTCTCCAATGGCAACTACAACGTGATGATCACCGGTTCTGGCGCAGGCATTAGCCGGTGGAAGGATATTGCAGTCACCCGCTGGCATGGCGATGCTACCCTGGATAATGAGGGACAGTTCTTCTATATCCGTGACCTGGAGAACAATGATTTCTGGTCGGCAGGATATCAGCCTGCATGCAGAGATTCAAGGACTTATCAGGTCATATTCGAGGGATCGAAGGCAGAGATTCGGTCAATGATTTGGGGGATTGATGCCCGTAGCGAAATTGTAGTCTCGCCTGAGGACGACGTTGAGTTAAGGACCATAAGTCTCACCAACCGTTCATCTGCAAAGCGGAAGATTGAGCTGACAAGCTATGCAGAGGTCGTTCTTACGGCCCTAGCCGCTGACGCGACTCATCCTGCTTTCAGCAACCTATTCGTGGAGACGAAGATCCTGCCCAAAAATTCTGCTATCCTGTGCACTCGACGACCGAGGTCTGAGGATGAGAAGACGCCCTGGATGTTGCATATGATGGCGTCGAAGAATGTTGCCGATGATTCAATCTCTTTTGAGACGGATAGGTCCAGGTTCATAGGCAGAGGAAGAGACGTCGCCGATCCTGTGGCAATGACAGGAACGGCGAGTCTATCAAATAGCGAGGGCCCCGTCCTGGATCCGATAGTCTCCATCAGGTGCATAGTTTCGATAGATCCAGGCGAGACAATGCGGGTGAACTTCATCACCGGAATTGCAGAGACGGAAGATGAAGCCATTAAGCTGATCGAAAAATACCATGACGTACGAATGGCCGAGCGCGTACATAATCTGGCCTGGACCCACAATCAAATGATCATGCAGCAGCTCAACATATCAGATGGCGATGTTCACCTTTATATGCGCCTTGCCAGCGCAATAATCTATCCCAACTCAAACTGGCGGGCAGGCTCGGGCGTTCTCATGAAAAACCAGCTTGGCCAGTCAGGCCTGTGGGCTTTTGGCATATCAGGCGATTTCCCAATTGTCCTCCTTCGGATCACAGATCGGTCTAATATCAATCTCGCCCGTGAGTTCCTGAGGGCTCATGCCTACTGGCAGATGATGGGGATTGTCGTGGATCTGGTGATCTGGAATGAGGATAGCTCGGGATATCGGCAGGAGCTTTATGATGAAATTATGGGTCTGATCTCCGTCAGCACAAGTGCATTTGATCCGAAGCGATTTGGTGGAGTTTATGTAATACAAGATGACCAGGTATCTGAAGAGGCCGGAGTCCTGATGGAGGCCGTGGCCAGTGCCATATTCACCGATTATCGGGGAACATTCGAAGAGCAGCTCAAACGCGAAAGGAGACCACGCGCGCCGGTGCCTCTCTTAAAGCCAGAAAAAACCTTGAAGGTCGAGACCTACAGGCCGATTGAATCTACAGGCCAAGACCTCATCTTCTTTAATGGTCTTGGTGGTTTCACAAAGGATGGACGCGAATATATAATCCGCTTAGCTCCGGGGGAAGTCACACCTGCCCCCTGGTCGAATGTGATAGCAAATCACAATTTTGGAACGGTAATATCCGAGTGCGGCAGCTCTTATACCTGGTCAGAAAACTCTCAGCAGTTCCGTCTGACCCCCTGGTACAACGATCCTGTAAGCGATCATAGCGGCGAAGCGCTATACATTCGAGATGAGTTGAGTGGAGATTTCTGGTCTCCTTCCGCACTTCCTGCCCGGGGCAAGACGCCTTATACCTGCAGGCACGGCTTTGGCTACAGCGTCTTCGAGCATAAAGAGTTCGGAATTGCATCCGAGCTGTGGGTATATGTGGCAATGGACGCACCAGTCAAGTTTTGCCGGCTTGTTGTTCGCAATGAATCCGGTATCTTCCGCCAGCTTTCCCTGACCTGTTACATCGAGCAGGTCTTGGGAGACCTGCGTTCCAAGACCGGAATGCATGTGGTCACAGAGATCGATCCAAGGACCGGTGCCCTATTTTCTAGAAACCCGTTCAATACGGATTTCCCGGGAAGAATCGTCTTCTTAGATGTGAATACGAAAATCAACAGCTTCACTGGCGACCGGACTGAGTTCCTGGGAAAGAACGGCAGCATGACCAGGCCAGCTGCGTTAGCCAGAGAGACGCTATCTAACCGGATTGGTGCGGCCATGGACCCCTGTGCAGCAATTCAGGTCAGAATAGATCTGCAGGATAAAGAGGATGTCGAGATCATATTTACCTGTGGAGCTGGGCAGAATGTGGAAGATGCACGCAGTCTGGTCAAACGTTTTCGAGGATCGGCTTCCGCTCGCACCGCTCTCGAGCAGGTTTGGAGCTACTGGAATCATACCCTTGGCGTGGTGCACGTGGAGACGGAAGATAAAGCTCTTGATGTGCTCACCAATGGCTGGCTCCTCTACCAGACACTATCTTGCCGCATGTGGGCGCGAACCGGATACTACCAGTCGAGCGGAGCCTATGGCTTCCGGGATCAGCTTCAGGATTCAATGGCTCTCATCTATGCAGAGCCGGAAATTTTCCGTGAGCATCTACTGCGCTGTGCTTCCCATCAGTTCGTGGAAGGAGATGTTTTGCACTGGTGGCACCCACCATTTGAACGGGGAGTGCGCACGCACAGTTCTGATGATCGCCTCTGGCTGCCGCTGGCAGCTCATCGCTACGTAACGACAACAGGAGATGTTGGTGTGCTTAACGAAAGCACCCACTTCATTACGGGTGGGCTCTTAGCTCCCGATGAAGACTCCTGCTACCACCTGCCTGCCAGGTCTGCGGAATCGGGCACTCTTTATGAGCACTGCGTCAGATCCATCAAGCGCAGTCTGCAGTTTGGCCGGCACGGCCTGCCTCTAATGGGAACGGGCGACTGGAACGATGGCATGAATCACGTAGGCTACCAGGGATTGGGCGAAAGCGTCTGGAATGCTTTCTTCCTATACGATGTGCTCGCAAAGTTCAAGGATATTGCCCATCTCTTTGGCGATTCCGCCTTTGCTGAGCTTTGTGCAAGCGAGGCTGCAACTCTGCGGGAGAATATCAGGCAGAGCGGCTGGGATGGCCATTGGTACCTGCGGGCATACTTCGACAATGGAGATCCACTCGGGTCCATTGCCAATGAGGAGTGCCAGATAGATTCAATCCCCCAGAGCTGGTCGGTTCTATCCGGGGCGGGAGACCCAGAAAGATCAAGGGAAGCAATGGAGGAAGTGGATCATAGACTGGTCAACAGGGACAATTCTGTGATACAGCTTTTGCAGCCACCATTTGATAGGTCCAGCTTGAATCCCGGATATATCAAAGGATATCTTCCAGGTGTGAGAGAGAATGGCGGGCAGTATACCCATGCCGCCATATGGGTGATTATGGCTTTTGCCTCTTTGGGCGACAGCGCCCGGGCCTGGGAGCTGTTGGATCTGATCAATCCGGTGATGCATGGCTCGACCCCAAATCAGGTGGCAATTTACCGGGTTGAGCCTTATATCGTGGCAGCAGATATCTGTGCTCTCCCTCCGAATGCAGGGAGGGGAGGATGGACATGGTACACAGGCGCTTCTGGCTGGATGTACCGCCTCATATTGGAATCACTGCTCGGTATAACCTTGGAAGTGGACAGGCTGCGATTTCAGCCCTGCATTCCCGACGACTGGAAATCCTTCAAAGTACATTATCATTATCGTGAGACATTCTATCATATCACTGTTATGCGGATTGGATCCGCGGAAGAAGTGACTGTGGATGGGATTATACAGACCGATGGGACTGTACACCTCGTTGACGATAAAAAAGAGCATTTAGTGGAGGTAAGGATAAGCTAGTGAGAGATAGGATCTTCATCCTCCCTTCATCTTCAAAAGATCAGTATTTTTATCCCCATAACCGTAGCAGTCACAATACTGGCTGCGATCAATATTCCTGTCGCAACGGCAGCAAGGGCGGGCAGGAACCGGAAGCCCAGGAGGAAGGCAATAGCACAGCCAGTCCAGGCCCCAGTCATAGGAAGGGGTATGGCCACGAAGATGATCAGGGCGATCAATCCAAAGTTCTCATGCTTTTGAATATACTTGCTGCGGGTGCGAGCGAATAGCCAGGTGAAGAATCTATCTCCAATGGTATAACGCCGCAGGTAATCGGATACAGGACCCAGAAATAGAAGCAGAGGAACCACGGGAAGGAGGTTTCCCAGGACGG
This sequence comes from Methanosaeta sp. UBA356, assembly GCF_002496465.1. Lineage (NCBI taxonomy): Archaea > Methanobacteriati > Methanobacteriota > Methanomicrobia > Methanotrichales > Methanotrichaceae > Methanothrix > Methanosaeta sp. UBA356. The sequence goes on from NZ_DAKC01000045.1 coordinate 10,466, forward strand.
ATATGAGAAATGCCTGGTACCATGAGTATCCGTAATATCCAATGGCTAAAGGTATGGCTCCCCGAACCTCGGATACTGGAAGAGCGGCCACCATGAGAGTGACCAGCCACGAGGGAATTATGAGAACCATCCGTATTTCCTCAAAAGATTGGCAATGGCAATAGCTTCGGCCTCACCGATATCTTTTCCCTGCTCAGGCGGCATGCTGCTGAAGGTCCTCTTACTCTCCTATAGTTCCTTTGATCTCCACCTTGAAGACGGTCTCCTGGGTGGGTGAGGAGACGGAGATGCTCAGGTCCACGGGGATCTTCCCCAGAGCGATGGAAAGGGGCGCATCCGAGGTGGCGACATTCACCTTCACACCCTGAGATAGCCGGGTGAGGGCGCCGATAATGGACTCAAAGTCCACCGTCTGGGCGACCTCCTTGAGATCCGGGACCACAGTGATTGGAGCCAGCTTGATGGGCTCGACCGCAATGGGGTTTTGAGAGTCGCCTGATATCCGAGCGGATATGGGGCTAGAGCCATCTCCAGCCACCTGAATGCTCAACGCTCCATCCTTTCCCGAGCCCTTGACCTTGGCCACTATGGGGTACTTTTCCTGGTCCTCCGATCCCTGAACAATAGCCCTTGCATCAGCATCTACTTTGAAGCTCACCATCATATCACGGGAAGTGGTTGGATTTTCTCGGATATAAAGGTGGCATAGGCCCAGGCGATGGCTCAGGGCAACAGGCATGTATAATAGCCGGAATATGGCCAGAATAAATGGCCCCGGAGGCGAAAGCCTGATATCTTATGCGACAGTACCTTCCCACTGATGGTTGAAGTAGGATATTTGCATATTGATAGTCCCATTGCTGTTATTTCTTCCAATAACCGTCCGGAGACTGACAATGCAGTCGGTTTGATCTTGCTGGATGGCTTCGACCTTGATGTCGTCTCTCCTTCTCAGATCCAATCCCGTCTGAGCGACGTAAAGCAGAGGCTCAGGGAATGGAGGGAGGGCAGGGCTAACTTCCCAGATATCCACGATGGACAGCGCGCAGAAGTAAAAGAGGCAAAAAAACTAAGGCGCGATGCCGCCCTCGGCCTTTGTGCAACATGCTCTGAGGATGGGCCCCTCCTGGACGCGGCGAGAATTGCTGCCCAGAACCTCTGCCTGCTTGAGCTGAAGATGTCCAGCATTCGCGATCCCATCCGGTTGCTGGAGTTGATCCCTATTTTGAAGCGCTCTGGAGTCACCCTATCCCTCAGGATCAGGCCAGAGGATCTCTCCAATACATTGCTGCAAAAGCTCAACGAGAGCGATCTGGACCTGATTCACCTCGACCTGCGCGGCCTTAATGGAGTTAGCCCCAAGCTGGTCAAGAAAGCAGCTGATATTCGCGGTCCGGCGATAATGGCTCTGGCTGATGTGGGAGATTTTGAGGATGCCAGGACCCTCCTGGCGATGGGGGCAGATGTGGTATCTCTGCGCGGAGCCGATCCCGAGTTCGTCCAGTGGCTCGCCGGGGCCATGCTCGAATATGATCTTCTCAGCGGCTGGTGCAACGCCCCCAAGCATATTTGTGCGGGCGGAGACCTGCGCGGCCTGACCTTCTGCTGTCCTCCAGTCAAGAACTGCGCGGTGTTCGGCGCCCTTAAGAGAGCGGGCCTCTCCCCGGAGGAGTTCGTGAACCGGAAGCTCGCTTTTGCCAAAGGAACTCCTCTGGAGAAGGGAGAGGGCACATGCTTTGGAAGCCTGGTCTGGTGCTGCAAGATCAGCAAGCCCTGCTACCTGCGGGACGAGGCGCTATCCAGGGCGAAGCTCTCCGAAAAGGAATACATGGAACTGAAAAAGAAGCTGGCAGAGAAGATCCTGCAAAAGATCCATTGATCACATATGCGCGGGTCATTAGAGAGATCGGATCGAGTGGCTCAGTGCGCAGTTCTCGCCATGCTCTTCGAGCTCTCCTCCAGTCCCAAGCCAGGTAATGTCGACCGCTGCCACGATTTTTCTGATATCCGGTTTCATCACTTCCTGACCAGCGCAGTCTCTGCTTATCCCGTCTTCAGGAAGGCGGCGAGTGGCGAAGGAAGCCCCGGGTCACTCATACTGGAAGGGGTGGCAGCCTGGGGGGACTGGAACCTGAGAAGCAACACCCACTTCGGCTCGCTGGTGCTACTGATCCCTCTCGCCCTGGCTGCAGGCCGGATGGCGGGTCATGAACGAGCAGGTCATGAACACGGTCAAGAAACGAAACAGGACGAGAGCCAGGAGAATGGACCGGATGATGGGGTGGATGATGGGGTGGATGATGGGCTTGAGGAGGAGCTGGCGAGAGTTCTGAGGAGCACCACCGTCCAGGATGCATTAGACTTCTATCGGGCCTTCGATCTGGCGGGAGCAAGAGTAGTGCAGGTCGATGATTTCAGCCTGAAGGATCCGGACTGGGAAAGAAAGCTGATTGATGGCAACCAATCCCTTCTCGAACTGATGAGACTTTCCCTGGATCATGATATCGTTGCTCGCGAATGGGCCACGGACTTTGAGCGATCATTCCAGCTCGCCGGAAGGCTGCGGGAGATGGTATCCATATACGGCCTCAATGATGGCGTGGTCAGGACCTTCCTTGAAGCCCTGGCCGAGGTGCCAGACAGCCTTATATCCGCCAAGTTCGGAAGGGAAAGAGCGGTGGAAGTATCCCGTATGGCTGTAGATGCGCTCCTTGATTCCACCCTGAATAAGGCCAGGAAGATGGATTGCGAACTGAACAACAGGGATATGAATCCGGGCTCTACAGCAGACCTGATTGCGGCATCTTTATTTATCTCTCTTCTGAGGAGATTGCGGTTTTGATCATGTTCTATGGTAAAGAGGCTCTTGATGAGCTGGGAATACTGGAGGGCATAAACGAGATAATTGCCACCACAGAGACAGGTGGCAGAGTAAATGCTGCTCCTTTAGGAATTATCAGGAGTGAGGATAGCCTATATATCCGCTTATTTTTAGGAACTCACACCTATGAGAATATCCTCACCAGGAAATGGTTTGTGGCCAATGTCACCCACGATGCCTGGATCTTCGCGGAGACAGCTTTAGAGGACCTGCCCCAGGAGTACTTCACGCATTGCGATGGCCTGCCGATTCTAAAAGATACTGAGGCCTGGCTGCTATTCAAGTGCGATCCCTTCGCTTCGGATATCATAATCGCCAATATCGAGCCGGTAAAAGGGGAGCTATTGAGAAAGGACTTCCGGGCAGTCAACCGGGGAGCCAACCTGGTAGTAGAAGCAGCGGTAGCTGCCACCAGATATATGTCCCTTCGAAGCGATAATTATTTCGAGGAGTTGATGAAGACCCAGAGGATAATAAACCGCTGCGGCAACCCCAGAGAGAGAGAGGCGATGGAGAGGCTAATGGACCGGATCGATAACTTCGCCCATAAGAGATAGGCGATTAATGATAGAAATTCGATTTCTATGAGTACCCTTGAACGTTTGCCTGTAGGCTGTCAGAGCCTGGACCTCCTTCTGGGCGGAGGATTTGAGTCGGGCATAATCACTGAGCTCTATGGTGAATCGGGATCAGGGAAGAGCAACATAGTCCTGCAGCTGGCGGTGGCTGCGGTGGCCAGGGGCTTTCGGGTGATCTTCATCGATACGGAGGGCTTCTCCGCTGAGAGGTTCAAGCAGATTGCCGGACCTGGTGCTGCAGATATAGCGGCCAAGATAATGATCTTCGAGCCCATGAGCCTCGAGCAGCAGGCAATGGCCATCAGGGAGGCATCAAAGATCGCAGGAAGGGATCTGGGGCTGGTTATTCTTGATTCGGCGACGTCTCTTTACCGCATGCTCCTGGAGGCGGAGGACAGCCGGCCTGCCCGTCGAGCTCTGACCGTCCAGCTCTCGGAGCTGCAGGAGATCGCCCGGAGGCACAGGATTCCTGTGGTCATAACCAATCAGGTCTATACCGATATCGAGAGCAACTCCCTTCGGCCATTAGGCGGCACATATCTGGAGCACATGTGCAAAGCGATAATATTTCTAGAAAAGGCCGGAGAGGGCCTGCGGAGAGCACAGCTGATGAAGCACCGCTCCCTGCCGGAAAATAGAACTGCAGAGTTTCGTCTGACCGCCCGGGGCCTGGAGTGATAGCAGACAAGAGACGGCTAAAGGCGGGCCTTCATGATAAATGCTGCCTCTCCATCGGAGTAGTAAGAGGGACAGATGCCTCTTATCTGAAATCCCAGGTTGGAATAAAGAGATTGAGCCTTCCTGTTGCTGACTCTTACCTCAAGAGTAGCACCCAGTGCTCCTAAATTGCGAAAGGACTTGAGGACGGCCAGCATCAGCCTCATGCCTATCCCTCGGCCCTGATATCGCGGCCTTATTGCCAGCCAGAAGACCCGACCTTCGAAGGGAGCATGCTTGAATCCCAGGACGAAGCCTGCCAGTTCCCCGTTCACCTTTGCGGCAAGTGTTGTGGCAGGATGGTACTCGTAAAAAGCGGCGAATATGTTCGGGTCATAGCCTCCAAAGACCTCTCGGTCGATCTCCAGAGCTGCATTTAAATCACTGGCACTCATTCTCCTTATGATCACCGCATCTTTTAGGACTGCTTCTTTTATGCCGTCATCATGCTGCCTTTCGAATAGCTCCTCTGGCCACATTATACCATTGCCTGAGATTTTTCAACGGAAATAGTTTATCCGAAGGAGGTGGCATCTGTTTGTAGAGGAGAGCGCCCACGGAACAGCTTCAATAAGGCAAACGAAGAATCGGATCTCAACTATTTCTGCTCCGGCCGTTGAGTGTTCTTCAGGCACACCGACGGGCCATGCGCTTTATGTACTTCGAGCTAGACTATGGCCGCGATGCCGCAGAAATCATGAAGTACAACAGGAACGGCCAGAATTCCCTGATGATGTTCAAGCTGGGAAGGAAAGGCAATTGGAGCAAAAGCTTCATAGTAATAATTACAGACTCAATCTTTGAGGAGCTGGGGATTTGAAGGACGAGGAGCGAAGTTATCGTGGGCAACTGCATGACGACGCATCTTTTCCGGTGGCAGCAGGACATAAAGAGATGCCAGAAAGCTATGCCGTGTTCATTGGTGAGATCAAAGAACGCATACAGAAGGAACGTTTGCGCGTGGTCATGTCCGCCAACTCCTCGATGGTGCTTCTTTATTGGGACATCGGGCGGACTATCATTGATCGTCAGGAAAAGGAAGGATGGGGGGCAAAGGTCATTGACCGGCTTTCAGCAGATCTGCGAGAGGCATTTCCTGACATGCAGGGGCTATCGCCAAGAAATCTGAAATACATGCGCGCATTTGCTGCTGCGTGGCCCGACCGGGAGATTGTGCAAGAGGTGCTTGCACAAATCACTTGGTATCATAATATTGCTCTTCTGGAAAAGGTAGCAGATTCACAAGTCCGCCTCTGGTATGCGAAGAAAGGACTGGAAGAAGGCTGGAGCCGCAGTGTACTGGTAATGCAGATCGAACGCAAGCTACATGACCGGCAGGGCAAGGCACTAAACAATTTTAACCTCACACTGCTGCCTGGCGATTCCGATATGGCCGCTCAGATATTCAAAGATCCATATCTGTTTGACTTCCTTGGAACTGCCGATCCACGCCGGGAGCGAGAAGTGGAAAAAGGGCTGATAGACCACATCCAGCGCTTCCTCCTGGAGCTTGGAGAAGGATTTGCCTTTGTGGGAAGACAGGTTCACCTCGAATTCGCAACTAAGGACTATTACCTTGACCTATTATTTTATCATCTGAAGTTGCGCTCCTACGTAGTGGTTGAATTGAAATCTGTTTCTTTTGATCCCGGATTTGTGGGAACTCTTAACATGTATCTTTCAGCGGTTGATGATTTGCTCCGCCACCCAGATGATAAACCAAGCATTGGACTCCTGTTATGCCGCAAAGGAAGCAGGATCGAGGTCGAATACGCCCTGCGTGGAATCCAAAAGCCGATGGGTGTTGCAGGCTGGGAGACAAAGCTTGTGAAGACTCTGCCTGAAGAGCTGCAGAGCAAACTGCCAAGCGTGGCCGAGATCGAGGCTGAACTGACCTGGGATGAAAATGAAGGGGCCTGACCTCATGGAAGAGGAACAATCCAGGGGGAGTGCGACCAGCTTCGAAGATCAAGAAATACTTCGAGGAGCTGGGGGTATGAGCTGGCCTCGCAAGAAGCTTGAGTTGCTTGCTGCTGATGAGCCTTACTCTTTTGTTGGGGGTCCGTTTGGCTCGAAACTTACTTCGCGTGATTATTCTGATCAAGGTATTCCTGTGATTCGGGGATCCAATCTAAACAACGGTCGTTTCCTAGATATGAACGAATTCGTTTACGTCTCCGATTCAAAAGTCCGCAAGGACCTATCCGGCAATCTTGCTAAACCAGGTGACTTAGTTTTCACACAGCGTGGTACCCTTGGCCAAGTAGCAATCATTCCAAAAGAAGGTATATCAGATCGATATGTTGTTTCCCAGAGTCAAATGAAGCTGACTGTTGACGACACCAAAGCAGACCAATTCTTTCTGTACTACTATTTTTCCAGCCGTGAAGTCATTGATAGGATTACGAATTTTACGTCCTCATCTGGTGTCCCCCATATCAATCTGACAGTGCTTCGCAATTTTGAGATTCCGGTTCCTCCACTTGAGATCCAGAAGTCAATCGCCTCCATCCTTTCCGCCTATGACGACCTGATCGAGAACAACCGGCGGCGCATACAGCTGCTGGAGCAGGCGGCGCGGCTGCTCTACAAGGAGTGGTTCGTACGCCTGCGCTTCCCCGGCCATGAGCACGTCAGGGTTATGGACGGGGTGCCAGAGGGGTGGGAGAAAAAGAAGATCGCCGATGTGTGTGAAACGGTAGGAGGCGGTACTCCATCAACTAAGGTTTCTGAATATTGGAATGGAGAAATAACCTGGATCGTGCCAACAGACGTTACAAACAATGATTGCCTTGTTCTCTTGGATTCGGAAAGAAAGATTACAGATAAGGGACTTAGAGAGTCATCTGCCAAGATGATTCCCGCGGAAAGCATTTTAATGACAAGTCGAGCATCTGTCGGCTATTTCGCATTGGTGGATTCTGCGGTTTGCACAAATCAAGGATTTATTAATATAATTCCACACCGTGCAGAGCTAAGGATGTATCTGCTATTTAATTTGATGAGCAGAGTGGCGGAGATTCGAAGAAATGCGAAAGGGTCAACTTATCTGGAAATAAGTAAAGGTCGTTTTCGTGCAATAGATATTGTTCTTCCACCGAAGACCATTGCTGACGAATTTGGAAAAATCACGAATGACCTAATACATCAAGTACGCTGTCTGAAACTATCAACGCTAAAACTGGAAAAAGCCCGCGACCTGCTTCTTCCACGTCTGATGAACGGAGAGATCGCCATATGAGTAAAACTGTATTCACGCAAGTTAATTATAGTCTGGCTTCGCTGGTAAATCACATCGAACTGGGAGCAATCGGCCTTCCGGACATCCAGCGACCCTTTGTCTGGAAAAATGCGAAGGTTCGAGACCTCTTCGATTCGATGTACCGAGGCTATCCTGTGGGCTATCTGCTGCTATGGCAGAACGGCATGGCTTACGATCGGACTATCGGTACAGATAAAAAGCAGACAACTCCCGGGCTTGTCGTTGTGGACGGTCAGCAGCGGCTCACTGCGCTCTATGCAGTGGTTAAGGGCGTGCCTGTAGTCCGCGAAAACTACGATGCCGAGAAGATCAGCATCGCTTTCAATCCTCTGGAAGAGAGTTTTGAGGTTTCTGATGCAGCCATAGAGAGGGACAAGGCATTCATTCCGGATATCTCTCGTATTTGGAGCAGCAGCACCAATATCTTCAAGATCGCCGAAGACTACCTCCGCGGATTGAAGGCATCCCGAGAAGTCAGTAATGAAGAGGTTACAAAAATTCAGAATGCTATAACCAAGCTGCAATCGTTGACGGCATTTCCTTTCACCGCATTGCAGTTGGCAGCAGACGTCTCCGAGGAGGATGTCTCCGAAGTCTTTGTGCGTATCAACAGCAAAGGCACACCCCTTAATCAAGCTGATTTCATCCTGACTTTGATGTCGGTATTCTGGGATGAAGGCCGCGCCGAGCTTGAGCAGTTCTGCCGTGAAGCCAGAAAGCCCTCCAGGGAGAAAGAATCGCCGTTCAACTATTTCATCGAACCTGATCCAGACCAACTGCTGCGGGTAGCCGTGGGCATAGCCTTCAAGCGGGCTCGTCTGAAATACGTCTATTCTATCCTTCGAGGGAAGGATCTGGAGACTGGCCAGTTCAGCGAAGAACGCCGGATTGCCCAATTCGAGCTGCTCAAAGATGCGCAGCGAAGAACCCTTTACGTCCAGTATTGGCACGACTTCTTGAATTGCATCCGCATAGCAGGTTTCCGCAGTGCAAAGATGATCAGCTCCCAGAATAACCTGCTCTTCTCCTACATGCTCTACCTCATAGGGCGAACGGAGTACAGCGTGGAGGAGTTCGCACTGCGCAAGGCTATAGCGCAGTGGTTCTTCATGTCTGCGGTTACAGGACGCTTTACCGGATCTCCGGAATCGGCGATGGAGTTTGACCTGGCTCGGCTTCGCGATGTGAAGACTCCAGAGCAGTTCCTGGCGAAGCTCCAGCAGGTCTGCGATATCGCCCTCCCCAATGACTTTTGGGAGGCAACCCTGCCTAACGACCTGGCCACGTCATCTCCTCGTAGCCCGTCATTGTTTGCTTACAATGCATCTTTGATTCTCCTGGAAGCAAAGGTTCTCTTCTCCAATACCAGAGTCGCCGACCTGCTGGATCCTGCAATCCATCCCTGCCGCGACCCAGTCGAGCGGCATCACCTGTTTCCCAAAGATTGCCTGGCTACAATGAAGATCACTGCCACCCGTGATACAAACCAGATTGCCAACTATGCCTATGTGGAGTGGAAAGACAATTCAAAAATCTCGAACCACCCGCCTGCAGAATACCTGCCGAAACTAAGGGCCCGTTTCAGCGATGCTGATCTGGCCATTATGTATCATCACCACGCTCTGCCGGAAGACTGGGAGCGGATGGAGTACAACGCTTTCCTGGAAAAACGGCGGGAGATGATGGCTCAGATCATTCGTGAGGGCTATCAGATTTTGAAAGGGGTATCAGCCCCTCAAATTGCTCCGGAGGAATTCGATCTGATAACCGCGTTGAGCAATGGAGAAAGTGACTCAGTTGAGTTCAAATCAACGCTTAGGACCAACCTTCACACAGGCGTTGCCGACAAGCGGATAGAGCTTGCTGTAATGAAAACGCTGGCAGGTTTCCTCAATACCAATGGCGGAACGCTGATCATTGGCGTATCAGACGACGGAACAACTGTCGGCATCAAGACGGATGGATTCCCCAGTGAGGATAAGATGAGCCTTCACCTGGTGAACATCGTTAAGGACCGAATGGGTCCTGAGGTGATGATAGCCATGAACATCCATTTCGATGATTACGAGGACGGTCGCGTCATGGCCATTCGATGTAAGAGGTCACCAAGTCCCGTCTACGTTAAAGATGATAACATTGAACGCTTCTACGTCCGCACAGGCCCCTCTACAACAGAATTGACGCTAAGCCAGGCTCAAAGCTACATTAATCAGAGGTTTAAGCTGTGACCCTTGGCAGTTACACCGAAGACACCCTCGTCCAGCAGACCACCGCCGATTACCTGGAGCAGCAGCTCGGCTGGGAATCGGTCTATGCTTATAACAGCGAGGATTTCGGGCCAAAAAGCCTTCTGGGCCGGGCTTCCGATCGGGAGGTGGTGCTGACCCGAATCCTGCGCCAGAAGCTGGCAGAGCTGAATCCCGGCCTGCCCGGCGCAGCATACGACGACGCTGTGCGCCAGATCACCGCCACCATGGCTTCGCAAACCCTGGCTGCCACCAACCGGGAGAAGTACGACCAGATGCGGGACGGAGTGCAGGTGGCATTCCGCAACGGTGACGGCGAACTGGTGAAAGAGCGGATGCAGCTCTTCGATTTCAACGAGCCAGGCAACAACCACTTCCTAGCCGTACGAGAGCTATGGATACGTGGCGACCTCTACCGCCGCCGGGCAGATATCGTCGGTTTCGTAAACGGCCTGCCGCTCTTGTTCATAGAGTGCAAGAACATCCACAAGAACCTCAAAGCCGCCTTCGAGAAAAACTTCTCCGACTACCTGGACACCATCCCTCACATCTTCCATCATAACGCCATTGTGATGTTCGGCAATGGCGAGCAGGCAAAGATCGGCACCATCACCAGCAAATGGGAGCACTTCCACGAGTGGAAACGCCTGGCTGAAGAAGAGCCTGGAGCTGTGGATATGGAAACTCTTCTCAAAGGCATCTGCGACAAAGGCAACTTCCTGGATCTGCGGGAGAACTTCATACTCTTTGACGAGTCCAGGGGCGAACCTAAGAAGATCCTGGCCAAAAATCACCAGTTCCTCGGAGTCAACCGGGCCATTGAAGCGGTCTGTAAGCGCAAAGAGCTGCATGGAAAGCTGGGGGTCTTCTGGCACACCCAGGGCGCAGGAAAGAGCTATTCCATGGTGATGTTCACCCGCAAGGTCCATCGCAAACTCGGCGGCAACTTCACCTTTCTGGTGCTCACCGATCGAGACGACCTGGATTCTCAGATCTACAAGACCTTCGCCGGCTGCGGCGTGGTTGACAACGATCAGGTTCAATGCCGCGCTTCCAGCGGCAGCCACCTGAGCCGACTGCTGGCCGAGCACAAGGCCTTCATCTTCTCACTGATACAGAAATTTAATCAAAAAATTGACCCCGGCGAGGGATATACCCAAAGAGACGACATCATCGTAATCACCGATGAGGCGCACCGAACTCAGTATGGCACCCTGGCCGAAAATATGCGCAACGCTCTGCCCCATGCCAGCTTCATCGGTTTCACAGGCACCCCGCTCTTCAAAGAAGATCAGATCACCCGAAAGGTATTCGGCGATTATGTTTCTACCTATGACTTCCAGCGGGCAGTGGAGGACAAGGCCACCGTTCCACTATACTACGATGCCCGCGGCGAGAAGCTGGGCGTGGCCATCGGCGACCTCAACGAGCGCGTCGCAGAAAAACTAGAGGAGTTTGAGATAGACGATATCAACGTCGAGCAGCGTCTGGAAAAGGAGCTCAAGCGTGAATATCATATTATCACCGCGGAGAAGCGGCTGGATCAGGTAGCTCGGGACTTCGTGCAGCACTATTCCACTGCCTGGGAAAATGGGAAGTCGATGATGGTCTGCATCGACAAGATAACCTGTGTGCGGATGTATAACCTGATCAACAGTCACTGGGAAGAACGGATAGCTGAGCTGGAGGCAGGACTCTCTTCTACCTCAGATGATCAGGAGGAGATCTATCTTAAGCGTCAGATAGAATGGATGCGCGAGACTCGGGCGGCTGTAGTGGTTAGCGAAGAGCAGGGTGAGGTCGATAAGTTCCGCAAGAGCGGCCTGGACATAACTCCCCATCGCAGACTCATCAAGGAAGGCATCGACCTGTCTGAGTCAATGCGCAGCAAGCCCCAGTTCCATAACATGCAGCGGATTAGTCTTGACGACGCCTTCAAAACCGATGAACATCCGTTTCGCATCGCCATAGTCTGCGCCATGTGGCTGACAGGATTTGATGTGCCGAGCCTCTCTACTCTCTACCTGGACAAGCCTCTGAAGGCCCATACTTTGATGCAGGCCATAGCTCGCGCCAACCGCGTGAACGAGGGCAAGAACAACGGCTTGATCGTCGACTACTGCGGCATCCTAAAGCACTTGCGTCGAGCGCTGGCAACCTTTGCAGGTCCCCGCCCAGATGATGGTGAACCGGGCGGTGAGATCGATCCGGCCAGGCCAGAGGAGGAGCTACTGTCCGATCTGGCCGAGGCGATCAGCTTTGTGCGGGCCTTCCTCGATGAGCGGAATGCTCCTCTGGATGACATAATCCATAAGACAGGCTTTGAGCGCAATGCCGCTATTGCGGCCTGCAAAGAGGCGGCCAACGAAAACGATGAGACGCGCAAGCGCTTTGAAATCATGTGCCGGGAGGTCTTCAAAAAATTCAGAGCATGCATCATCCTCCAGGATATAAACGCCTATCGTGATGATCGGGATGCGGTCAACATCGTTTACAAGAGCCTCCAGCAGGATCGAGAAAAGGCTGACATCACAGACATCATGAGGCAACTCCAACATCTAGTGGATGAAGCAATCGATGTCCAATCTGACACAGTGACTGAGCCTGGGGAGCCGTACGATATCAGTAAAATCGACTTTGTCCGGCTCAAACAAGAGTTCGAGAGATACAAGAATAAGAACACAGTGGTTCAGAACTTGCGTCAAGCAGTGGAGATCCGATTGCAGAGACTGCTACAACAGAATCCCTTGCGCACAGACTTCCAGCAACACTACGAGAAGATCGTTGCCGAGTATAACCGCGAGAAGGACCGGGCAACAATTGAACAGACCTTCGAGGCATTGCTCAAGCTCGTCCAAGGACTCGACGAAGAAGAAAGCCGAGCAGTACGAGAGGGGCTCGATGAAGAATCTTTGGCCATCTTCGACCTGCTGAAAAAGCCAGATCTTAAGGGCGTTGATATCAAGCGCATCAAAAAAGTTGCAGCTGAATTGTTGAAAACGCTTAAGGAGGAAAAGCTCCGAGTTGACCAATGGCGCGATAAGGAAGCGACCCGTGATGCTGTGCGAGTGACTATTCATAACTTTTTATGGAATGAAGATATAGGCCTTCCCGTTGGCCTGTATTCAGAAGCTGATGTGGCACAAAGGGCTGAAGATGTATTCAGACACATCTTTTGGGCTTATCCCACATTGCCATCTCCTTACTATAGTGCATCGGTGGCATAGGGAAAAGATGCTGACTATGATATTGTGATTGATGGCAGGCTGCAGAGACAAATCCTTCCAATCGTCTTCATGTTGACGATCTGCCAGGATTTTCTTCTACTCAATCCAGCCCAAAAAAAAGGAAGACTTGAGAAAAGGATAGAATTCTAGATCCTTCCTCAATTCTACTTTATATCACTGTGGTACTCCTGCAGCGATTTCGCTGCTGAATGGCCTGCTCTTGAGGCACTAATCCCCTTTGCCGCCGCCGAAGCAGCAGCAATGGTGGTAATATAGGGCACCTTGTATTTGATTGCTGCCTTTCGGATATAAGAATCATCATACTGGCTGGCCTTGCCGATGGGGGTGTTTATCACCAGCTGAATCTCCTTGTTTTTGATGGCATCATCGATATTGGGCCGGCCCTCATAGATCTTCTTGATCATCTCCGACGGGATGCCATTCTCTTTCAGGACCGCTCTGGTCCCGCTGGTGGCCATAATTCTAAAGCCGAGCTTCTGAAACTCCCGCGCAACCTCCACCAGCTCCATAGATCTGTCCTTGGCGGCCACGGTGATCATGACCGTCCCCTCCTGGGGAAGCGAGGGCTTGGCAGCCTCCTCCGCTTTATAGAAGGCCATGCCGAATGAGTCGGCAAGCCCCAGGACCTCTCCAGTGGATCTCATCTCCGGGCCCAAGAGGGGGTCGACCTCAGGGAACATATTGAAGGGGAAGACAGACTCTTTGACACCATAATGAGGGATATTTCTCTTCTTCAGCCCCAGCTCGTCCATTCTTTTGTTCATCATCATCTGGGTGGCTATCCTGGCCATCGATACATTGCACACTTTGGATACCAGCGGCACCGTCCGGGAAGCACGGGGATTGGCCTCCAGCACATAGACCACATCGTGGCTGATGGCATACTGCATATTCATCAAGCCCACCACATGCAGCTTCTGAGCTATCTTGCGGGTGTACTCCTCAATGGTCTGCAGATGCTCGCCGGAGATGCTCACTGGCGGAATTACGCAAGCCGAATCGCCGGAATGAATGCCCGCCTGCTCGATATGCTCCATCACTGCGGGCACAAAGGCCTCTTTGCCGTCGGAGAGGGCATCTGCCTCCGTCTCCAGAGCATTCTCGAGGAATCGGTCGATGAGAATGGGCCTCTCTGGGGTGACGTCCACTGCCGCGGCAACGTACCGCTCCAGCATCTCCTCGTCGTATATCACCTCCATCCCCCGTCCCCCCAGGACGTATGAAGGCCGCACCATGAGGGGATAGCCGATCCTCTTGGCAACCTCCAGCGCCTGGTCGAGGTTGCTTGCCATTCCCGATTCCGGCATGGGTATGTCCAGCTCCTCCATCATCATCCTGAATCGATCTCTGTCCTCGGCCAGGTCTATGGCATCCACAGATGTCCCCAGGATCTTCACCCCTGCATCCTCCAGCTCCCGGGAGATATTGAGAGGCGTCTGGCCGCCGAACTGGACGATGACCCCCTCAGGCTTCTCCTTCTCATAGATGCTGAGCACATCCTCGACCGTCAAGGGCTCGAAGTACAGCTTATCCGAAGTGTCATAATCGGTGGAGACCGTCTCTGGATTGCAGTTGACCATGATGGTCTCAATGCCCATATCCCTCAGGGCAAAAGCGGCATGAACGCAGCAGTAGTCGAACTCAATGCCCTGGCCGATGCGGTTGGGCCCTCCACCCAAGACCATGACCTTGCGCCTGCTGCTGCTCGGGGTCCTATCGGGAGCATTGTATGTAGAGTAATAGTAGAAGGCGTTCTCCACCCCGCTTACAGGTACCGGCTCCCAGCCCTGAACAATTCCCAGGGACTTGCGCCGCGCCCGGATCTCAGCCTCTGGGACGGCCAGAAGCTTCGAGAGGTATCGGTCTGCAAAGCCATCTTTTTTGGCCTGACTGAGAAGCTCATCTGGGAGATCGACCAGTGGTTTGCCCTTGTAGGCCAATATCTCCTCTTCCAGCTGGACCAATTCCTTCATCTGCTGGAGGAACCAGGGCTTGATATGGGTCAAATGATAGAGCTTTTGGATGTCGGCACCCTTTCGGATCGCTTCATAGAGAATGAACTGTCGCTCGCTTGAAGGCTCTTTAAGAAGCATCATAAGCTCTTCAGGAGATCTGCTGTTGTAGTCCCTGGCAAAGCCCAGGCCGTACCTGCTGTTCTCCAAAGAGCGTATGGCCTTCTGGAAGGCTTCCTTGTAGCTCTTGCCGATGCTCATCGCCTCTCCCACTGCCTTCATCTGGGTGCCGAGGACGTCCTTTGAGCCCCGGAACTTCTCGAAGGCCCAGCGGGGGAACTTGACCACAACATAATCTCCCGAGGGCGTGTATTTTTCCAGTGTCCCCTCTTTCCAGTAGGGTATCTCATCCATGGTCAGACCAGAGGCAAGCTTTGCCGAGATCAAGGCGATGGGAAAGCCGGTAGCCTTGGAGGCGAGGGCGGATGAGCGGGATGTCCTTGGATTGATCTCTATGACCACCACCCTCCCGGTCTTTGGATCGTGGGCGAATTGGATATTGGTCCCGCCGATGACCTTGATGGCCTCAACGATCCGGTAGGAGTAGTCCTGCAGCTTATCCTGAAGCTCCTGGGATATGGTTAGCATGGGGGCGGTACAGAAGGAATCGCCGGTATGAACTCCCATGGCGTCCACGTTCTCTATGAAGCAGACGGTGATCATATGATTCTTGGAATCCCTGACCACCTCCAGCTCCAGCTCCTCCCATCCTGCGACCGACTCCTCGATGAGCACCTGGCCGATCAGGCTGGCGGCAATTCCCCGGCTGACCACGGTCCTCAGCTCTTCGGCGTTATAGACCAGACCGCCTCCTGTTCCCCCCATGGTGTAGGCTGGCCGGACGACCACCGGGTAGCCGAGATCCAGGGCTACCTTTTCTGCGTCCTCCACCGTATAGATCGCGGTGCTCTTGGGTACCTCGATCCCCAGGGAGTTCATAGTCTCCTTGAAGATGATCCTGTCTTCCCCCCGCTCAATGGCATCCAGCTTCACCCCTATGACCATAACATTGAACTTGTCCAGGATGCCTGCGCGGGCGAGCTCAAGGCTCAGGTTGAGGCCGTTCTGCCCGCCCAGGTTCGGTAGCAGGGCATCAGGCCGCTCCTTTTCGATGATCTGGGCCAGCCTCTCGACATTGAGTGGCTCGATATAGGTGGCATCTGCCATGCCCGGATCGGTCATAATGGTGGCCGGATTGGAGTTGACAAGGACTATTTTGTATCCCAGGGCCTTGAGCGCTTTGCAGGCCTGGGTGCCAGAGTAATCGAATTCGCAGGCCTGCCCGATTACGATAGGGCCAGACCCGATGATCATGATCTTGTTTATATCTTCACGCTTCGGCATCTTTCCCGACCTCTTACTTGAACGATAATAGAGCAAACGAATTCCTATTTTATCCCTTCCATCCTTCGATGCGCCTGATCCGGTTGAAAAAGATTATTGGTTTAAAAATTTTCACATCATGTTCTGTACTTTCCAAGTTTCTCC
>NZ_DAKC01000139.1:0-840 GCF_002496465.1 Methanosaeta sp. UBA356
CGACAACTGGCAACGGTACAGTCTATCTGTATGATGCCCTTGGAGAGAATATGGATCGAGTATATCCCCAGAGCGACCAGAGCCACTCTCACTTCGCTTATGGCCGGATCCCGGACGGCAGGAGGAGGGGCACCAGTGCAGACTTCGCCTTCCTGAGGGCAAGCATCGGCATGTCCAATGGCAGAGAGGTGCAAAAATAAATATAATCGAGATCAGGGCGGGAGACGAAAATAGCAGGGGATTTGAGAAAGGAGGGGCCTCGCTGTTTCATATGGGTGAGATGGAAATCTGAAGCCTAATCCAAGTAATCGCCAAAATGCCGAGATATCGCCATTTATGAATAATCTCAATACCAATCTTCCATCAGGTCGGAATTCCAAGGGGGAGTCATACCCGGAGAATGAAAATCGCTATCCTGAGGTTACCCATATGAAACAGCGAAGAGCTAAAAAAAGAGATGATAGGGCCAGGATCCAATCTCGATTCGGCCACATTCTCAGGGATGGTTCACGCTGATGGGCTTGAGGAAGATGTTGTTTGCCTCATCGCTTTCCGCCACAACTCCGCCGGAATCGACCAAAACCTTGGTATTGATGTTAGCATACCAGCTGGGGTAGCCGTCGTAGGTGCAAGTCAATATCTTTCCGCCTCGTGCCACCAATCCATCCACTTCCCAGCTGCATCCCAGATTCCGGTAGTTCTCCCCGGGCCACCACTGGACACTGAACGGACCGGATGAGCCGGTGCCCTGGTTGTAAACTCCAAGCCTCACAGTTACCGGAGATCCCTGAACTGGCGTTTCGGGATTCAGTGAGAACTCGCTGACAAATAGGTCAGGAG
>NZ_DAKC01000139.1:1035-3363 GCF_002496465.1 Methanosaeta sp. UBA356
GCCTCGGCCATAAACATTGAGAGCCAAGCCACCAGGCCTATAACCAGAAAATATCTATTTAGTCCTTTCATATTTATCACCAAAGATTGCTCAGTCGAATGTCCATGTCATGCTGTTCGCTTATCTTAATCTGACAACATCGCTCCGACCACGACGACATGCTAACAGGTTCCTGATCGAGAGATGATTGAAGTGCGGTTTCAGTTTCAGTTAGATTATTGCTCTGAATTGCCCAGGAGCATTCCTTAAAATGTTATCTTGATGATCATTTATTAATGTTTTGCACTGAAGCGCCGGAGCCTTCGGAGAAGGCTCAATTTCTGGTTCCTCACTGTTTTGTATGGATGAGATGGAAATCTGAAGCCTAATCCAATCAAGAATGAAAATCGTTATCCTGAGGTTACCCATATGAAACAGCGAAGAGCCAGCACGATGGTTTTACGGTTTCGGCTCTCATTCTATCAACAGGGTATAGGCCATATCCCTCTTGAATCTCTTTGTATGTTCGCTCTTGTTGATTATATTTCCCTGGACATCCCTTTGGGAGATGCTGATGGTGTGAGTCTTGTCTGCACTTAGAGTGAAGCTGGCAACGCCATCAATAGACCCATCTCCCACATCGCTGCTGTAGAAGGCCCCGTCCAGATAGACGTCATATCCTTTTATCCTCTCGCTCTTTATCGTCACCATTGCCCTTCCAGTGGAAATGGTCCCTACATCCAATGGCGAGACCGAAGCGTTATCGGACTTTGCGACCAGGTCCAAGATCAGGGCATTACCAGGCTCGCTCTTCCGAGCTGCTATCATGAAGTATCGCCCCTCTTCCTCTGCCCTCAGCCTGAGGAGATGATATCCTTCAAGGAGATTGAAGCTCCAGCGATCTCGTGTGCCGCTGGCATAAGAGATCAAATAGACGTCCACTTCGCCATACTCGGGCATATAAATGATTATATCCACATCCTCTCCCTGGATGGCTTTGAGGTAGTGGCTCCACTGCAAGTCATTTCGAATCCAGAGCTGGCATGAGAATGGCAGGGATGCGAGCTCCGAGAAGTTCAGAAGATGCGATCCGATATTAAGCGAAGGAGTCTCGGCATCGCCCGGATTGAAGGCCAGAGGAGCAGATAGCTCTGTGGCCATTTTATCATCCTCCCCTGCCTCATCGCTGACCCAGGGGGCTTCTGTCCAGCTATAATTGGACTGGGGCAAGGCTTGAGCCGATGCAGCCAGGAGCAGGATCACAATCATCAGACCGATCAATTCTCTAAGGGGGATGGAGATTGGATGCAGGCGCAAGCGTCCCATGGCTTACATCGTCTCCAGGGCGGATATGCCCAGGGTCTCCAGGGTGGTTCGCAGAGCGTTTCTGGCCGCTTTAGCCAGAGCCAGCCTGGCCTCCCGAAGCTCAAAAGATGCATCCAGCACTGGGCTGTAGCGGTAGAAGAGGTTGAAGCTCTCCGCCAGCTCGCGGGCATATGTGGCCAGATGATGGGGCTTTAGCTCGCATGCTGCCCTGTCGATGACCAGATCGAACTGGGCGATCTTCTTGATCAGGGCGACCTCATAATCGCTTACCAGCAGATCAGCCTGGAACTTTTCACTCTGTTCGCCTTTGCGAAGGATGCTGCAGGCCCGGGCATGGGAGTACTGGATGAAGGGGGCTGACAGCTTCTCGAAGTCTAAGGCCTGCTTCCAGTCGAAGGTGGTGGCCTTGTCCGCGGATACCTTTACCACATCGTAGCGCACTGCACCGCTGGCTACCTGGCGGGCCACCTCCTTTAAAAACTCCGGGCTCTCATCAGGCCGGCGGGCCCTAACCTCTTCCATAGCCTGTTTTTCCACCTCATCCAATAGCTCGTCCGCGGAGATGAACTTGCCCTTGCGGGTGCTCATGGAGCCTGTAGGCAGAGAGACGAACTCGAATATCACCACCTCCGGCTCGCGGACGCCTAAAAGGCCCAAAGCCACTCGCAGCTGTCCGGAGACCAATTTATGGTCCGCTCCAAGGATATCCACAGAGCGATCGGAGTTGGCCGACTTCCAGCGGTGGTAGGCCAGGTCGCGAGTGATGTATAGCGATGTCCCATTGGCTCTTTTCAGGACCATCTTCTTCTCAAAGCCATAATCATTCAGGTCCAGCTGAAGAGATCCCTCATCCCAGGCGACAAGGCCGGTCTTCTCCAGGCTTTCTACGATCTCGGCCACGCTGCCATCCCGCACGAACTCCGACTCCCAGTGGTAGCTGTCGTGGCGGATGTTCATCCTCTGCAAGGTCTGTTCTATTCCGCCGATAGCATAACGAACGGCAGACTGGACCTTGGCGGTGAC
>NZ_DAKC01000139.1:3742-4263 GCF_002496465.1 Methanosaeta sp. UBA356
TGCAGCCCGCCCGGCGCAGTATTCTGACCAGGGTATCGCCGATCACTGAGTTTCTGATATGGCCCACATGGAGCGGCCCGTCCGGATTGGCGGAGGTGTGCTCCACTATGACCTTCTCGTTCATCCTCCCAGTCCAGGCATTGTCTGCCAGGGCCTGGTTCAAGACAGCATTCAGGAACGCTCGGTTCATGAAGAAGTTGAGGTAGGGGCCGGCAAGCTCCACCTTTTCTACATAGCGGAATTCATGGGGGATCGCCTGGTGGATCTCTCCAGCTATGGCGGCCGGGCTCTTCTTGAGGACCGGTGCCAGGCGGAAGGCCACTGAAGAGGCCAGATCGGCATGGGGGGTAAGCTCAAGCCCCAGGCTGTTTATACCCTCCTCTGGCGCGAAGCCACAGCGATCGAGGGCGCTTTTCAGCAGGCCCTCGACCTCGCTCATAAAATCAAGAAACATGGAAACACCATAATTAGATCTGAGTCCTCTGAAAGGATGAATCGATATAAGGATTACGTTGCGATTT
>NZ_DAKC01000029.1:0-5910 GCF_002496465.1 Methanosaeta sp. UBA356
GGCTTTGTGGAGATAGGGGAAACGGTCGAAGAGGCAGCGATAAGGGAGGCTCGGGAGGAGACGGGGCTTGATATCAATCTGCTGGGGCTGGTGGGCGTCTACTCCGATCCCGCCCGCGATCCAAGGGGCCATGTGGTCTCTGTGGCCTTTCTCGCCCGGGCGAGCGGCAGGCTCCAATCCGGCTCAGACGCCCGGTCTGCCCAGGTCTTCCCTCGAGAGGAGCTGCCCAGGCTTGCCTTTGACCATGAGCAAATCATCAGTGATGCCCTCCACCTGGCGGAGGTCCTGGGAAATAGTAAAGAGAATGGATGAGTCTGATGGATGATTGAGGATTTGTGCATCAAATTAATGTAGAGCGAAAAAGATCTGCCTTTGCCCCTTTTAGGAGAGGTATTCAATGGAAGAGATAAGAGAGCTCATCGAGAAATATGCGCTGCAGAACGCGGTGAAGTACAATGCTGCCCCCAATGCCGGGGCGGTCATGGGCAAGCTCATGGGCGAGCGTCCGGAGCTTCGCAGTCGGGCAAAGGAGGTTTCGCCCCTGATAGGTGAGGTTTTAGCCGAGGTTAAAAAGACCAGCCCTGAGGAGTGGAAGAGGAGGCTGGAGGAGATAGCGCCCGAGCTACTGGTGCAGCTCTCAGAGAAGAAGGAGCCTGACAAGGGACTGCCCAAACTGGAGGGTGCTGAGGGTGGAGTGGTAATGCGCTTTGCCCCTAATCCCAATGGCCCGCCCACATTGGGCAGCGCCCGTGGGATCATCGTCAACTCGGAGTATGTGAAAAAGTACGGTGGCAAGTTCATCATCCGTTTTGATGATACCGATCCCGTGAAAAAAAGGCCCATGCCCGAGGCATATGGCTGGTATTTAGAGGACTGCCAATGGTTGGGGGCGAAGCCGGATCAGGTGATTGTCGCCAGCGAGAGGATCGAGCAGTACTATCCAATTGCCGAGGAGCTGATCCGCCGGGGTGGGGCTTATGTCTGCCGCTGCCCCCAGGCGGCCTTCAAGGAGCACAAGGAGAAGGGAATAGAGTGCATTGACCGGGGCCAGAGCATCGAGGAGAACCTGGATCTCTGGAAAAAGATGCTGGACGGAACCCTCAAAGAGGGTGAGGCGGTCCTGCGGGTGAAGACCGATATGCACCATAAAGACCCTGCGATTCGGGACTGGCCGGCCTTCAGGATTGTCACCGCCCCCCATCCGCTGGTGGGGGACAGGTACCGGGTCTGGCCGCTGCTCGACTTCGAGTCGGCGGTGGAGGACCACCTGCTGGGCACAACCCATATCATCCGGGGAAAGGATCTGGCAGATAGCGGAAGCAGGCAGAGGTATCTGTACTCTTACCTCGGATGGGAGTACCCCAGGGTCATTCACTGGGGCAGGGTTAAGATCCATCAGTTCGGGTCTTTCAGCACCAGCAAGCTGAGGAAGGCGATTGAGGCCGGAGAGTATTCGGGCTGGGACGACCCACGGGTGCCAACAGTGCGGGCGATGCGCTGCCGGGGAATCCGGCCTGAGGCCTTGCGAAAGTTCATGATCGATCTTGGCGTTGGTGAGACGGACATCAGCCTGAGCATGGACTCGATATATGCCGAGAACCGGAAGCTGGTCGATCCGGAAGCCAACCGCCGCTTCTTCGTCTGGGAGCCGGTGGCCCTGGAGATAGAGGGCGATGTCCCGCCGCTGGCGCGAGCGCCCCTGCATCCCACTGACGATCGGGGATTCCGGGAGATTCCCGCTGGAAACAGGCTGTTCATCTGCAGGAGCGATCTTGAGGGCTTCCGAGCGGGGGATAACATCCGCCTGAAGGACCTGTGCAATGTAGAGATTACCAGCCTGGAGCCTGCCAGAGCACGCTTTTTGGGCAAGGACATGGGAAAGAGGACCAAGATCATCCACTGGGCGCCCCTGGACGGGGTGAGGGTCATAGTGATGAAGCCCGATGGGGTGGATGAGGGAATAGGAGAAACGGGAATTGCCGAGGAGCTGGGGAAGGTCGTGCAGTTCGAGAGATATGGATTTGTGCGGGTCAATAAAATTGGCGAGCCGATAGTGGCCTATTACGCGCACCGGTGAGCAGTGAGGCTGCGGAAAGCCCAGGCGATCTACTTCTCCTGCCATGGAAAAGCAAACTGGGATAATCACGAGATCGGTGGCTTTGTATTGGAAAATGATGAGATCCAGACAACGAAAGATCAAGATGCGGTCTTGACCATAAGGATCTCTTCGAGCTGCACCTGGATCAGGCCCGGATGGCAAACCTCTCCGCCTGCGAGACGGGTGTGCCCGGTGCCCGGCTGCCGGATGAGGTGGTATCGCTGCCCTCCGCTTTCATCCGGGCTGGCTTTGCTGGGGCAATAGGCTCACTCTGGACAGTATCGGAAAAGAGCACAGCTATGCTCATGATCCGCTTCTATCAGCTCTGGCGGGCGGAAGGCAAACAGCCAGTGCAGGCCCTGGCTAGGGCTCAAAAGGAGCTACGAGAGGATACGCGATTCTGGCATCCATTCTACTGGGCGGCCTTCTATATGACCGGCGTTTGATCGGGAGGGGAGAACGAAATAGGCTGGACTTGACGCGCAGGAGCGTACTCACATGGCAAACGCACGCGAGAGAGCGGCCTTTTCAGCAGGCGACGATAAAGTCCAAATACGAAAAAGGATAACAGTCAAAATAATGCTTAAGCTCACCGCTTATGTCTCTGGAAAGGTCCAGATGGCGGGATACAGATCTAAGATAGCAACTATTGCCCGCGTCTTTGGCCTCAAGGGATATGTGATGAACCTGCCCGACAGCAGGGTGAAGATCGTTGCAGAGGGCCATGAAGCTGATTTAGAAAGGTTCCTTGAAGCCGTCAGAATCAAAAATACCCTGATCGACGTGGAGGAGATTAAAGCAGATTTTTCTGAGGCAAATGGATCTTACGAAGAATTTTTTAAAATCGCAGGGGAGGGGGAGACTGACGCCCGTCTGGACCAGGCGGCAGAGTATCTTAAAGAGCTGATATCCGCCGTGAGAGAAGGATTCAAGGATAATGGTTCAAAGCTCGATAGCATGAGCTCCTCTCTAAAAGATATCTCAGGGAAACAGGATGATCTAAAAAAGTCAATTACGGAAGGCTTCCGGGAAACTGGCTCCTATCTGAAAGATATCTCAGGGAAACAGGATGATCTAAAAAAGTCTATTACAGAAGGCTTCAGGGAAACTGGTTCCTATCTGAAAGATATCTCAGGGAAACAGGATGATCTAAAAAAGTCAATTACGGAAGGCTTCAGGGAGACTGGCTCCTCCTTAAAAGATATCTCAGGGAAACAGGATCAAATCATCGATAGGATAGACTGTGCCCGCGAGGAGATCGTCTCTGAGGTTTCCGGCATGCGCTCGGATCTTAAGGGCCGCACAGAGGAGCGGCTGCAGAGGATCGAGAGCGATGTGACTGAGATCAAAGCCAGGATGAGGTCCTAAATCATTCCACGATTTGCATCAATTCATAGGATCATCATCTGATCAGGATAAGAGCGCCCCGGCCAGAAATGCCAGCAGGGCCACAGCCATCCCTTTCTTTATCGCCTTCTGAGAGCCGGCTGCGTCCTTCCGGATTACTTTGTACACAGAGAGCAGAAGGAGCAGATCCGCCACCGCTACTATCAGCAGGTATAGCCTCCCAAAGGGGGCGAGGAGGCTCAGGGCCACTCCCGCCACTCCGAAGAGCCCGGCCAGGGCTGCCGCCGCGCGCTCGCCCGCCAGGATGGGTAAGGTTCGGGCTCCACCCTGCTGGTCTCCCACCATATCCTCGATGTCCTTGGCGATCTCCCGGCTCATGCTGGCCAGAAAGGAGAGGCCGAAGGGGACCTGGTTGGCCAGGATGCCCATAAATCCAGCCACTGCCCCTCCAAAGAGGAAGGTGGAGCCGGTAAGATAAGAGACGGACAGATTTCCTAGAATTGGGGTGGCCTTCAGGTTTCGGGCATAGAAGAAGAGGAGCAGGGAGTTGAAGGCGGCGATGGCCAGACATATCCGACCGGCCAGGCCCGCCAGAATGCAGCCGGCGGCGAAAAGGGCGATCGAGTAGTAGAAAGCCGTCTGGGGCCGGACTCGCTTGCTGGGGATGGGCCGGTCAGGCCTGTTTATGGCATCGATCTGGCGATCATAGTAATCGTTGATGACATTTCCCGCCCCAGTGATCAGGAAGACGGCCCCAGCGATGATTAGGGCAGCGTGCATATCCTGAACCATAGCGATCAGAAGGCCGATTATGGCTGCCGCTGATGCCATCAAGCAGTTGAACGGGCGGAGGATCTCCCAGAATGCCAGCAATTCTACCCTCTTTGGCGGCCTTTAAAACGAGGTCGCACGTGTGAGATAGAGCAGATAGATCTCAGTTAAGTAGCTATCGATATGGCTGTGGCTGCCAGGCAATCTATTGTGGTTAAAATTGCTATCGATCCGGTCATCGATATCCAGATCCATCTCACTCTTGCTGCCCAGGTTGTCCTCGATCGAGCAGTCGAAATAGCTGCCGACCGGGCGATCAAGCTCATTTAAATCCTTTGGACCGTCATTTTCGCTCTCGATTGGGCTTGAGCTCTTGCCGTCCATCGAAGAATCAGTCTTGCGATTGATCGTGTCTTCTATCTTGCCGATTGAACATTGAATCCTGCGGTTGACCTGGCCGAAAATCCTTCTATCAATAAGCCTGTCGATTTGCCGATCGATCAACTTCTTGATCCGGCCGTCGGCATTGCCCTGGATGAACCTCTCAAGATCACTTTCTATATTGGCAGCGGTGATGTCAGCGTTATAGCCTTTCATCTGCGTATCAGCATGAACCCTGGAAATGCCGCCTTTGAGTTTGCCTGCCGCGTCCTTCCTCTTCTCCTCATGCCCAGACTTCTTTTTCCTCGGGCCGGCATGAGCAGGGACGGCAGATGGGGCAGTAGCATTGGATGAACCATCCGCAGGAGGTGGGACAAACGCTCCGGAGAGCTTTAATAGGTAGGTGCTGCTGGCAGGAACGCTCTCTCTGCGGATCAATTCTGAGCCCTGCAGCCTGGCTACCACCTTTGAGCATTTGCTGCTGTCGATCTTCAGGAGCCTCCTCAGATCGGATTGATAAATTCCCTCTGGCCGCAAGGCTATGATATCCATCGCCTTCTCCTGCAGAGCAGCAATGCTGCTCTTAGCGGCAAATTCTGACTTCTCCCCCATTTTCATACTCCCTTTGGTCAGATAGAGCCCAAACTTAATTATTTTTGATATACTGTAATGAATTCTCTTGATATAAAACTCTTTTGCATTTACCCCTTATTTTGTCTAAAAATAGCAGATATAACCTCATATTCCGAGAAAATTCCATAGAATACTGGGATTTATTGCAGAAAATCTATCAATATTTTAAATATTTTATGAGATATTCAGCTTCTGCCAAAGGATCGCAATGTTGGCGGCGGGAAAATCTAATGTTATTATATCGCATCGCTCGGGGAAAATCGGGCCCGAATCTCCTGCGCTTTGAGCATAGGCAGTCCGATCTCTTCGACCATTCCCTCAAGCCTCTTTCGTTCTGCAGATCGCAGCGACTTGCGGTCGATATAGGCATAAGTGGCATTCGAGCTTTCCCGAGCAATTTCAACCGCCTCTAAATCCAGATCAGGAACCTGATAGCTGGAGAACATATGGCCAAAAGCTATACGAGAGTTGAAGATCAGCTCAGTCTGCCTCTGCACATAATGACCTCCTCCAAATCCCAGAAACACGGGCAACTCCTCCGGTC
Organism: Methanosaeta sp. UBA356; assembly: GCF_002496465.1. NCBI lineage: Archaea > Methanobacteriati > Methanobacteriota > Methanomicrobia > Methanotrichales > Methanotrichaceae > Methanothrix > Methanosaeta sp. UBA356. The sequence continues at coordinate 5,775 of NZ_DAKC01000029.1, forward strand.
CAAGGGCCAAAATCGCCCTTGCCACCGCCTCCCCCGCCTTCAAATCTACCCACTGCTCCTTTGTGCTGCCGATCTCAGCGAAGAAGGATGGTGTCCTTACATCCACAGGACCATGATGAGTGGCCTCAGCCGAGAC
>NZ_DAKC01000029.1:6177-65985 GCF_002496465.1 Methanosaeta sp. UBA356
GGGAGCGGCAGCGGAAAGACGGCTCTTGCCCTCTCCCACCTCCAAAATGCCAGTAAAATGCCCTCCGAACCAGGGTAATGCTGCCTTGGCCTCATGCCTGCAGGGGAGAACGATCATATCTGGATAAAGATCCAGATCCGCCAGACGATCGTCCAGACCAATAAGGGCGGTCTGCTTATCATCATGAACCAGGAGACGGAAGTTTCCGCTGGATCGGTATCCTTTGCACTCCTGCCAAGCCTGCAGCTCAAGCAGACGTCCAAAGATATTGAAACTTGCCGGATCTGCCCGAGAGCAGACTACAGCAATCTGACCAGGCTGCTGAATTCTCAGATCTCCCTGCCGATCCCCAGCATGTCCGCTACCATTGGCGCATAGTCTATCTTGGTAGACTTTATCTCATTAAGAGGCATGATGACCACCATCGGCCTTTCAGTGATCAGCCCCTGGGAAGAGAGGTTGCGCAGCTCCTGATCCAGGCGGCTCTTGAGCTCCGGATAGCCAGTGGAGAGGAACGCCCCGAATATCTCGCCAGGCTGCATATAGGTGAAGAGCGGCGCTCCAACCCGGCGGAAGGCCTGATAGACCTTGGCCAGATCTTCCCGGTCATGGCCGTGCCTGATGGGTACGTGATAGAAGGACATCAGCTCGCAGCAGATCTTCTGCCAGTCGATATAGGCTTCCCGGGTCAAGAGGCCGCTCTGAAAGAACTTGGTCCGCTTTCCGGAGATCGTAGGCCTGGATATGCCCGTCCTTCTGGAGAGCTCAAGGTCGGAGAGCATGGGATACTTCACAAAGGCATATAGGGTCAGCTTATCCTTCTCCGTCAGCCGTGAGTCCTCAGTCAGTGCGGGACGGGGAGGAATCATCCCGCTGGGAAGATCAGCTCTTTCCAGATCGAAGAGGCCGTCAACTGCCAGGGCGGCATCAGATGAGTAGCCGGAAACCTGGAAGGGATAGTGATAATAATGAATATCCTCAACGAAATCGTTCCTATAGTACTCATCGATGATTGGATCGAAGTTAACCCGAAAATCCGTCAGGCTCCGGGAGTAAAATGTTGAGACGGAATCGGTGTCTGTTGCAGTATGGGATACGCAGTTAGGATAGTTTATCCATCTCTTGTGGGAATCAGACTCCTTCCTCACTTCGTATGGCGCAGTCGGATTGTACTTGACGAACACTGAGGTCAGGATTTCGGCACCCACAGCTTCTCCGGAAGGCACATTCAATAGCTTAATGAGTTTCCAGTCTCTGAACTTCCTTTTGCTCTTGAATATGGTTGATCGATCCACGCCTATGTTGGAGGCGAGATCAATATCGCTAAATCCCGGATATCTGGCAAGACCGTAAAGAACTAACCTCTCCTTTGATGTTAATTTTAGCTGCATTCGCATATCATATACATTTCATAAGTATTTATAGATTGCTTATTCTTAGAGTATAGAATACATACGTCCTTCATTTTACATGGTATCAGCAGGTCAATTTTGCCATAATTTAATCTGCAGGCTCATGGTCTGCACTTTGATCCATTCGCGGAGCCAGAGCTGGATGATTGATTTGAATCCCTCTAAAAAAAATAGGAATCGATTGCGCCAAGAGCGATCTATTCCATTTCTATCGTTGCAGTCAGAAGACTATCCTATGATACGAACCACTCCCGTATCCATATGATAACGTGCGGCTACAATAGCCAGCTCTCCCTTCTGAATCCCTTCCGACAGGATACAGTTGGTGCCTTCAAGCTCTTTCTTTATGTTCATGATATTGTTGTTGATGGCGTTGTCCAGCAGTTCGCTATCATTTCCCATTTTGATGGCTTCGTCCACCGCCGGCCGAATGCTCTCAACCAGGCACTTCATATGGCAGGGAGCCTCCCCTCCTTCAACAGCGGCAGTTACTGCACCGCAGTCATCATGGCCGAGGACGACCACCAGTGGCACCTCCAGATGTTCAACGGCATATTCTATGCTCCCCAATGAAGCATTATCCAGAACCTGGCCCGCAGTTCTGACCACAAAGATATCGCCCAAACCCTGATCAAAGATGATCTCCGGAGGAATTCGGGAGTCGGAGCATCCTACAACGACTGCAAATGGATGCTGGCCTGCGATGAGCTCAGAACGTCGATCTACCAGGTTCTGACCACTATGGGTGATATTTCCGGAGACATAACGAAGATTGCCCTCCAGGAGTAATCGTAGAGCCTCTTTGCCTGAAATATCCTCGTTCTCATCGGCGGATGCAAATAGTGCTGCCAGTGCAAACATCATTAGTGCCAAGCATAAAAGACCGATAAAGCCTGTTTTCCTCATGTTAAATCCTCCATAAAGAAATTGAGGAAGATATGAATAAAAAGTCTTTCGCCATAAAAATATAAAATATGAATATTATGACAACTCCTGAATCCTGTTGATCGCGATCAGCCATAATCATCAGCTCTCCCTTTGTTTCATAAAAGATCTGCTATCCTGGCATTGATAATTGATTATACTGCTTCTTGCCCAGAGCAATAACCTCATAACATGGTTTATATAGAACCTCAAACAACGCTTAATCAGTAAATCCTTATTGAGGTATTAAATTGGCAGGACAATTCAGCGGGACCCCTATATTCGTCCTTAGGGAAGGCAGCCAGAGGACTGCGGGAAGAGAAGCGCAGAGATCGAACATCATGGCGGCGAAGGCTGTAGCCGGCGCAGTGAGGACCACTCTTGGCCCCAAGGGCATGGACAAGATGATGGTGGACACCATGGGAGATGTGGTCATCACCAATGATGGCGTCACTATCCTCAAGGAAATGGATATCGAGCATCCGGCAGCTAAGATGATGGTGGAGATCGCCAAGACCCAGGACACCGAAGTCGGAGACGGCACAACCACTGCCGTGATCCTGGCAGGAGAGCTTCTCAAGCAGTCTGAGGAGCTACTGGAGCAGGATATCCATCCCACAGTTATCGCAGCAGGCTACAGAGCGGCGGCAGATAAATGCATGGAGATCCTCCAGAGCCTGGCCAAAAATGTCACCGCCAATGACCAGGAGCTTCTAAGAAACATCGCCATCACCGCCATGACCGGCAAAGGCTCTCAGGCCGCCAGGGAGAAGCTGGCCGATATTGCCGTAAGAGCTGTCCAGGCGGTTGTGGATGAGGACGGATCGGTGGACACCGATAACATTACAGTAGAAAAGAAAGTAGGCGGCAGCATATCCGACTCGAAGATCGTGCAGGGTGTGGTCATAGACAAGGATCGTCTCCATCCCAGCATGCCCAAGAAGGTCACAGATGCGAAAATTGCATTGCTGAACGCTGCGGTGGAGATCGAGAAGACTGAGGTCGATGCCAAGATCCAGATAACCTCTCCCGCCCAGTTGCAGTCGTTCTTAGATCAGGAAGAGAGCATGCTAAAGGGCATGGTCGACAGGATCGCCGCCACCGGGGCTAATGTGCTCTTCGTCCAGAAAGGGATTGACGACCTGGCCCAGCATTATCTCGCCAAGGCCGGAATCTACACTGTACGCCGGGTCAAGAAGAGCGACATGGAGAAGCTGGCTCGGGCCACGGGTGGAAGGGTCGTCACCAGCCTCCATGAGATCTCAGCAGATGACCTGGGCAAGGCGGGCCTGGTGGAGGAGAGAAAGGTCAGCGATGAGAAGATGACCTTTGTTGAGGACTGCAACAATCCCAAGTCCGTCTCCATCATCCTTCATGGCGGGACAGAGCACGTGGTCGACGAGCTGGACAGAGCGATGGAGGATGCCCTCCGAGTGGTTGGTGTGGCAATTGAGGATAAAATGCTGGTTGCCGGCGGCGGAGCGCCAGAGGTGGAACTTGCCTCAAGGCTCAGGTCTTATGCCTCTACTGTGGGCGGCCGTGAGCAACTGGCCATAGAGTCCTTTGCCAATGCCATGGAGATCATACCCAAGACCCTGGCCGAGAATGCGGGCCTGGATCAGATCGATACTCTAGTGGCACTGCGCAGCCAGCATGAGAAGGGCGTTATGACCGCAGGCCTGGACATGGATTCCGGCAAGCCGGTGGATATGATGCAGATCGGTGTGGTCGAGCCCCTGAGGGTTAAGAGCCAGGCCATTAGCTCTGCCGCTGAGGCAGCGGTGATGATCCTGAGGATCGATGATGTCATCGCCTCCAAGTCCGGTGGGCAAGGCGGAATGCCTGGCGGAATGCCCGGTGGAATGCCCGGAGGCATGCCGGGCGGTATGGGCGGGGACTTCGATTAAGCCCTCAACCTCTCTCTTTTTTTTATTCTGCAGTCACCTTGAAAAAATCTTAAGGCATACTGGTTTTTCATGCTTTATGAATGAGGTGCTTTGGAAGCTTGCAGCTCCCCCTTCGCGACAGCACCAGAAAAATTTAAAAAAAAGCGGCGAAATGCCGCTCAGTGGTTACCTACGAGAACATGCGCAGAGATTCCTCAGATCCATCGATCTCGTCTCCCAGAACCTTTTTGATCCCTTTATCAAAGTCATCTTTGCTGACGATGGTCGCATTTCTGCGCAGAGCGTTCATGCCTGCCTCTACCGCGATGGATTTAAGGTCTGCGCCGCTCGCCTCATCCGTAACTGTGGCGATCTCGGCCAGGTTGACATCCTCTGCCTTCCTCATCTTCCGGGTATGGATCTCCAGTATCTTGAGGCGGCCCACAAGGGATGGCATGGGTATCTCGATGATCCTGTCGAAGCGTCCCGGTCTGAGCAGGGCAGGGTCAAGGATATCTATCCTGTTCGTGGCGGCAATGATCCTGATATCTCCCCTGGTTCTGAAGCCGTCCATCTCCGCCAGAAGCTGCATCATGGTCCTGTTGACCTCTGCGCTTCCAGTGGTCCCATCATGGGTCCTGATGCTTCCCACCGCATCGATCTCATCGATGAATATGATGCTTGGCGCCTTTTCCCGGGCCATCTGGAATATATCGCGAACCAGCTGTGCACCTTCGCCGATGAACTTATGCACCAGTTCCGATCCGGACATGTGAATGAATGTGGCCTTGGATTCGTGGGCCACGGCCTTGGCAAGCATCGTCTTGCCCGTCCCGGGAAGACCGTAGAGTAGCACTCCTCTTGGAGGTTCAATTCCTATGTCCTGGAAGATCTCGGGATTGGTTAGGGGAAGCTCGACCGTCTCCCTTACCTCCTGGATCTGAGCCTCCAGGCCTCCAACCTGATCATAGGATACATCCGGAAGCTCAACCAGCTCCATTACCTTGGCGCGGACATCAACCGAGCGCTCAAGAATGCGAACTACAGTCAGGGAGTTGTTGATTGCCACCCGGGAGTTGGGCTGGAGTTGTTCCATCATCTCTGGAGCAACCGTTGTGATGAATTCCTGATTGTTTCCGTGCTGTCTCAGCAGGACATAGTCCGGTCCCATCTCAACAACAGTTGCCAGGAACAGAGGCATCCTCTTGAGAAGAAGATTCTCTTTCTTAAGCCGCTCAACCTCACGCAGATACTTTTTGTTGGCGATTAGGGATTCGAAGAGCTTTGCCCTTACCTCTTCCCGCTCCATCCGGGTGGTTTCCAGCTCTTCTGCGAGGCTCTTTGTATCTGATTCCAGAGCGGCTATCCTCTTTAGGAATGATTCCTGTATTGTGTCTTGACCAGAGAATGCTGTTGATTCACTCATATAATCAGGGACTGAGTTTTCAAGGCTTATAAATTCATCTCTGAAGGAGGCTAGGGGATTATTGAAAATCGCTGCGCCTTTTTAAGATCCTTTGCTTTCCTTTGAGACCTCTTTTTTGGCCATCTGCAGCCGCTGTTTTGCAGTATATCCGGTCGCTTTTTCCAAAAAATTTCGGAAGCGCTTGTTGGTGTCCAGGATCTGATCGTCTTTTGCGTCCGAATACGATTCAGTGGTGACATTGAGCTTCTTATTATTGATCGATACCTGGATGCTTTTCAGGGCGCCAAAGGAGAGCGAGAGCATTCCGTCCAACTCTTTTATCTCTGCGGGGAACTCCTCTTCCAGAACCTTTCTGATTCTCTCCATGTCGGGCTTGAATCCGCGCTTGAATGAGTAATCCATGTGAGAAGGTGAATTCTGATCGAGTAATAATGTTTCGAGCCGTTTTGCCCAATGCCCCTTAAAAAAGAGCGCTCATCCTCCCATCTCAGGAGGAAAAGCGGGTGATGTTCTCACTGATGCATCCATATTTAGATGCAAGCGTATCTTGCTGCCTCGCCCAGATCTTCCTGGATTCTGAGGAGCTGGTTGTACTTGGCCGTCCTCTCGGAACGGGCAGGAGCGCCAGTCTTCAGCAGCTCGCAGCCTAAGGCCACTGCCACATCTGCCAGAGCGGAGTCCTCGGTCTCTGCAGAGCGATGGGATGCCATGACCTTCCATCCAGAGCGGAAGGACATCCGAGCAGCGTCAAAGGCCTCGGATACCGTTCCGATCTGGTTAAGCTTGAGAAGCAGTGCATTGCCGGCACACATCTTGATTCCCTTCTCCAGGCGCTTGATGTTGGTGACGTACAGGTCATCTCCCACTATGATCGTTCCCGGAAGCTTGGCAGTGAGGCGGGCGAAGTCATCATAAGCCTCTTCCTCGAAGGGATCCTCCAGCAAAATGATGGGATAGGTATTGACCAGATCCACGTAATAATCTATGAGCTCGCCAGGTGAGAGCCTGTTTCCGTCCACAGAGTAGCCGCCCTCCATATAGAAGCTTGAGGCAGCAGCATCGAGGCCGATCTTGATCTCATCTCCGTAACCTGATACGTCAAAGGCGCTCATGATGGCGTCCAGGGCATCTCGGGTCTTGATGAGAGGTGGTGCATAGCCTCCCTCGTATCCTACGTTCGTCGCCCCCACGCCGTATTTCCCTTGCAGGATCTTTCCCAGAGCATGGTAGGTCTCGGCGGCCATGCGCAGGCCCTCGCTGAAGGTCTTGGCCCCGGTGGGTTGGATCATGAACTCCTGGATGGATAGCTCGTTTCCGGCATGCTTGCCTCCGTTGAGGACGTTGAAAGAGGGGATGGGAAGAGTCACGGTATTCACCCCGCCCAGGTATTTGTAGAGCGGCACCCCAGAGGACATTGCCGCCGCCTTTGCCATAGCTATTGAGACTCCCAAGATGGAATTGGCGCCCAGATTGGCCTTGTTCGCGGTTCCGTCCATATCTATCATGAGATCATCGATCTCCCTTTGGCAGGAGGCATCCATACCCAAAAGCTCAGGAGCGATCACCTCATTCACATTCTTGACCGCCTTCAGGACGCCTTTTCCGTCGTACCTGTCGCCGCCATCCCTGAGCTCCAGGGCCTCGTGAGTGCCTGTAGATGCGCCCGAAGGCACAGCCGCCCGTCCAAAGCCACAGCAGGTGTAGACATCGACCTCGACAGTCGGATTGCCTCGTGAATCAAGTATCTCACGAGCATGAATCTTCTCGATCTCGAATGACATCGTATACCACAACCGGTAGTTTGCAGATCTATTTATTAAAGTTAGCGTGCCCTGAATCAGCAGCCGAGGTTCCTTGCCTGATCGGCTGCCATTTGCTACATTCTCCAGAATTTTCCATAATGAGATACTCATAAAGGCCCACAAGATACTCTTATATAACATCGGAAAGGATGAACGGTCAGCTACAATTCGTGGAAGCAATCATGGGAAACGGTATTGAAGACAGAGACAGACGCAAGAAGAACGTGGCTCTTCTTTCTGTCTTTTCCAACACGAGCTTGGTTTTTCTCAAGATCATCGTCGGGATGATGATCGGCTCCGTTTCCGTCATCTCTGAGGCGGTCCACTCCGGTGTGGACTTGATCGCTGCAGTTATCGCTTTCTTTGCCGTCAAGACATCCGCCAAGCCAGCTGATGAGGATCATCCCTTTGGGCACGGAAAGGTCGAGAATATCTCCGGGACAGTGGAGGCATTGCTGATTCTCATTGCTGCCGGCTGGATAATCTATGAGGCCATTGGCAGGCTGAGAAATCCTGTGCCTCTGGATGAGCCGGCATTGGGGTTGGCAGTGATGCTGGTCTCGGTAGCGGCCAACATATTCGTATCTCGCAAGCTCTTCATTGTTGGCGAGGAGACCGACTCCGTCGCCCTGAAGGCCGACGCCTGGCACTTGAGAACCGATGTCTATACCTCATTAGGAGTACTGACAGGGCTCTTGATTATCGTTCTTGGAGGTTACATCTCACCGAGCACAAATCTGCAATGGGTAGATCCCATAGCAGCGATAGTAGTAGCATTGCACATCGCCCGTACCTCATATCATCTGATCCTCGAATCGGCCCGGGACCTCATAGACTTCGGCCTCCCAAATGATGAGATAGAGGAAGTGAGAAGGCATATAGCTGCCTTTGCCCCAACGGTGAGAGGAGTCCACAGGCTTCGTACGAGAAAGGCAGGCGGAAACCGGTTCGTTGAATTTCATCTGCGGGTGGATTCATCCATGTCCGTAGATGAGTCGCATCGTATTACCGACATGATCGCATGTGCAATCAAGCAGCATTACCCGGGAACCACAGTCACCATCCACATCGAGCCCTGCAATTGCGCCAAAGCGACCGCGGGATCATGTGGCTGTCTGCTCTCAGAAGAGGCAAGGCGAGAGCTCAATTCCAAAGGACTGGTAAAGATAACAGCACCCAAATTGGAGACCAGTGATGCAGATAGAGATTGAATCATCTATGCGGGAGAAAAGCAGCAGAGGGTTCATGGCATGTTCAAGAAGATAATGGTAGCAACTGATGGATCCCAGACCAGCATACGGACCGCTGAGCTTGCGGTTGACCTGGCCAGGCTCTCTGGGGGATCGATCATCGCCATTTATGTGGTGGATATTTATCGTCTGGCCCATCTTCCCGGTTATGCCGCCTTTCCCAGCCTGAGCAGCAGGCTGATGGAGCTTATGCAGAGAGAGGGAGAGCTGGCCATTTCTGAGGTAGAGAATATGGCATGCGATGCAGGCGTGCCTTTCAGCAGTATCATTGCGGAGGGAGATCCCAGCCAGGAGATTGTCAAGAGATCGCATAAGTCCGGCGCAGATCTGCTGGTTTTAGGCAGAATTGGACGGAGCGATCTGGAGAAGATTCTGCTTGGCTGCGTTGCAGAAAAGGTGGTGCGTCATTCTAAAATTCCCGTTCTCATAGTACCGGCAGTCCGCAAGTGATCGAATCGTCAATGTGGGAAGATCGCTTAAGCCATTCAAGGAACTATTTCAAGGGCAGAGGTCGATATGACTCGTTCACCTATCCTCAGAAAGGGTTCAAGGTCGATTCTGGAAAGGATGTATCTTTCCAAGATCGGGGATATCAAGATCAAGCTCCACCGGCCCATTGAAGGCAAGATCAAACGGCTAACTGTTCGCTGGGCAGCAACTGGGAAATGGTATGCGTGTTTCTCAGTAGGCCAGGAAGATCTACCCAAACCACCCTGGAAAGACGGCTCTCTGGTGGGCGTAGATGTCGGTTTAGAGTCCTTTGCCACCCTCTCCAATGGCGAGAAGATAGCTAATCCTCGATTCTTCCGAGAAGAAGAGCACGATTTAGCCAGAGTTCAAAGAATACTATCTAGAGCTCCTAAAGGCACGCCAGAGCGCAAGAAAGCCCTTGAGATTGTTGAGCGAGTCCATGAGCGAATAGCAAATAAGCGATATGAATTTGCTCATCAGATCAGCAACCAGTTAGTCAATCGATATGGCCTAATCGCATTTGAAGATCTCAATATAAAAGGCATGATGCAAAACCACAACCTAGCCAAAAGCATTGGAGATGTGGCTTGGAATATGCTTGTGACTCTGACCTCGTACAAGGCTGCAAGTGCTGGTTCGATGGTAGTCCTGGTAGATCCAAGAAATACGTCAAAGATGTGTTCTAGGTGTGGCATTCTGGTTCAAAAAGATCTATCTGAGCGAGTCCATAATTGTACTCAATGCGGGCTTTCGATAGATGGAGACTGGAACGCGGCGATCAACATACACAGATTGGGACTACAATCTGTCGGTATTCAATCCGTCCAAGCCCGTCCCCTTTAGGGGCGGGAGGAGTCACGATTATTAGGTGATAGCAATTCTTAAATAACCTTCGCACCTTATTTATGGCAATGGTTAGGGAAATCTCATAACCGGGGAAAAAACCGAATAAAAAAGATTGCTAGCTGATTTTCATCAAAATCGCTGATCCCCGGAGCAGATCAATCATGAACTTCTTGGCTGTGGGCCAATGCTTCCTGCTATCTGCTCAGGCGCAAAGGGATTGAACCTCAGGAGAGAATAGTTATGCCAGATAAAAAAAAGGATAAGAAGCTGACCACAAATGTCGGTGCACCAGTGGCCGACAACCAGAATGTATTGACGGCAGGACAACGCGGACCGATGCTTCTTCAGGATGTATGGTACCTGGAAAAGCTCGCCCATTTCGACCGGGAGGTAATTCCTGAGAGAAGGATGCATGCCAAGGGCTCAGGTGCCTATGGAACATTCACTGTTACCCATGACATAACCAGGTTTACCAGAGCTATGATCTTCTCGAAGATCGGCAAGAAGACCGATCTGTTTGCACGCTTTTCCACAGTAGCCGGTGAGAGGGGGGCAGCAGATGCCGAGAGAGACATCCGCGGCTTTGCCGTCAAGTTCTACACCGAGGAGGGCAACTGGGACCTGGTGGGAAATAACACCCCTGTCTTCTTCCTGAGAGATCCTCTCAAGTTCCCTGACCTGAACCACGCCATTAAGCGCGACCCGAAGACGGGCATGCGCAGCGCCAAGAACAACTGGGACTTCTGGACCTCTCTTCCTGAGGCTCTGCACCAGGTGACAATCACCATGAGCGATCGGGGTATCCCTTACTCCTTCCGCCACATGCATGGATTTGGCAGCCATACCTTCAGCATGATCAATACCAAGAACGAGAGGGTCTGGGTGAAGTTCCACTGGGTAACCCAGCAGGGAATCAAGAACCTGACCGATGCCGAGGCGGAGGCGATCATAGCCAAGGATCGGGAGAGCCATCAACGCGATCTATTCGATAGCATTGAGAAGGGAGACTATCCTCGCTGGAAGCTGTTCATCCAGGTAATGCCCGAGAAGGAGGCACAGACCGTTCCCTATCACCCCTTCGACCTGACCAAAGTCTGGTACCATGGAGACTATCCGCTTATCGAGGTGGGGGTAATGGAGCTCAACCGCAATCCCGAGAACTTCTTTGCCGAGGTAGAGCAGGCGGCATTCAATCCGACCAATATAGTTCCCGGCATAGGCTTCTCTCCGGACAGGATGTTGCAGGGCAGGCTGTTCTCCTATGGCGATGCCCAGCGCTACCGCCTGGGTGTGAACCACCATCTGATTCCAGTCAACCGGGCCCGCTGTCCCACCAATATATACCACCGCGATGGGATGATGAGGGTGGATGACAATCAGGGAGGCACCCTGGCTTATGAGCCCAACAGCTATGGAGAGTGGCAGGAGCAGCCGGAGTATCGTGAGCCGCCTTTAGAGCTGAATGGAGTTGCATATCACTGGGATTTCCGGAAAGACGATGACGATTACTACACCCAGCCCGGCAAGCTCTTCCGCCTGATGAAGCCGGAGCAGCAGCAGGCCTTGTTTGAGAACACCGCTCGCGCCATGGGAGATGCTCCTAAAATGATCAAGATCCGCCATATAGGCAATTGCTATAAGGCCGATCCAGCCTACGGCGAAGGCGTGGCCAGGGCTCTTGGCATATCCCTGAGCGAGGTTCATAAGTAGATCGAATTGAATAAAAATTGATATCGAGATAATTCGGAGATGAGAGATTGAAGAGTCTTAAAGGCACACAGACAGAGAAGAATTTGTTGCTCTCCTTTGCAGGAGAATCGCAGGCCAGGAACAGATACTCCTATTTTGGATCCCAGGCCAAGAAGGAAGGCTACGAGCAGATTGCGGCAATATTCCTTGATACGGCAGACAATGAGAAGGAGCACGCCAAGGTCTTCTTCAAGCTGCTGGAAGGAGGTGAGCTGGAGATTAACGGCTCATTCCCGGCTGGCGTGATCGGGGATACCAAGGCCAACCTTATGGAGGCGGCCGAGGGAGAGAAGTTCGAGAACACCAAGATGTATCCCCAGTTTGCCGCCACGGCAGACAAAGAGGGCTTCCCGGAGATAGCTGAGAAGTTCAGAAATGTCTGCAAGGTGGAAAAAGGCCATGAGGACAGATACCGGGCTCTGCTGAAGAATGTAGAAGAGGGCAAGGTCTTCAAGAAGGATACCAAAGTGGCCTGGAGATGCCGAAACTGCGGATACATCCATGAAGGCACCGAGGCTCCAGATGAGTGCCCGGCATGCGCTCATGAGCAGGCTTACTTCGAGCTGATGGCCAAGAACTATTGAGAAATCGAGCTGGACAAGCGGAAATTCTGATGAATGGGCTTGAAACACCGCCCTTTCATCATCACATCTCTTTTGCTGCGAGAATTGCTCAAATCATATCCAGCAAGCCGAAGATCCTTCCAGAACCAAAGCGATTTATAGATCGAGCCCTAAAAGAACAGCGATTGTTATGGCTGAATTAACAGGTGTTCCGGGAAAGATTGAGCTCAAATTCCGCTCAGGCAAAGGGGTTGAGGAGTTCGAGCAGAAGTACGCCCTCACCAACTCCGAGACGGCCTCCTTTCTAAGAGGTCTTGCTGGAGAGATCGAGGCTGGCGGAGAGGTCTCAGTGAAATATGGCTGCATCAATATTTCCATCAATCCCGAGCCTCCAATCAAGGTCGAGGTGGAGTGCGAGAAGGATGAGCTTGAGATTGAGATAAAACTCAAGGCAAAAAAGGATAAATCAGCCCCTGAAGAGGCTGAGGAATAATCTTTTTTTTCTTTTGAGCCTTATCCTAAACCGGCCCTATCTTCACCTCATTCATTCCATATTGAGCAGCCTTAGAACCCCTTCCGGCTTTGGCCTTCATATTCATGCTCTGGCCAAACTGGTTGCCATTCGGATCCATGGCTTGGCCGATGTTGCTTCCCATCTGGTTCACCGGAGCATTGCTCCTCCCCATGAGCACCATTCCAGCAATCTGCTGGTTTGCCTGATTATATGAGCCAGAGATGTAGGCGGTGTTGCTCATCGTCTGATTGGTATCCGCATAGGTCTGAGCAAAAGATAAAAGGCCCTGCATCAGAGTATTGCCGTCTCCAGTGACGGATCCGGTATTCCATCCGTTCTGAAATATGTTCTGTCCGAAAGCGGCCTGGGAGACCTGCTGGCTGGCAGAGTTGTCATCTCCCAAGACCGCCAGGGCATTGGCCCCGCTCTGGGTGATGGATGATCCGCAGGCCTGCTGGGCTACTCCCTGACGGACGACATTGTTGTCCCCGACCACTACCACGGCATTGGCTCCGCTCTGAGTGATCTGGCTGCCGTATGCGCTCTGGCTCACGCCCTGACTGATGTAATTATTATTGCCTTTCACTACAGCGGCATTGGCTGCGCTCTGGCTGATCTGGCCGCCGCTGGATGTCATGCTTATTGCCTGCTTTACAGTGTTTCCTGCAGATGCTGCTGATACCATCAAGAGCAACACCGCGATAGTTGCCACTAGCTTTCTCATCATAGTCTACCCCGCTCATACTTCCTAGCTATCTATCCGGATCAAGCAAAGGCCAAAGAGTTCGGGCCCAAGCCCTATCCATGCGGCATATATCACTCACCTTGCCGCAAAATTCACCTCTCACCGAAAAGATAAAGCTCTATTTTTCATGTTAGCCTGATATCAGATCTATCTAAAACATGCTTTGACATATATGAGGCCAATCTGGCCCTTAAATGAAGCGAAAAGAGAGAATCATAATCCCTTGATCCGGAGATGAACAGGCCCTCTGCATGGATGGGAAGTGCGCAGGGATATAAATGGTGCAACAGATATAAAATATTTAAAAAATAAATATCGGAGCCCGCGAACGCGGGCTTCTGATCTAGATCAACATCCCAAAAGCTTCTCTTGGCTTATTCATTGCCAATAGGGCATGCATCCTGCTGATCTTGGCGTAAGAATAACCGGGATCGATCTCCAGGGCCTTATCATACTCCTGCTGGGCCTCCACAAGCTTTCCATCTGCATGCAGGGCCAATCCCTTGCCCAAATAAGCCTGCTTATAATTGGGATCGACCACCAGTGCCTGATCGAAGAGAGCTTTGGCATCCTCATAATTGCCCAGGGCCATTTGGGTTATTCCCTTCTGGTAGAGGGCCTCTTTGTAATTCGGATCCAGAGCAATGGCACCATCGAATTTTGCCACTGATTCCTCATACATCCCCTGCAGCTGAAGCAAATAGCCCTCCCGATACCAGTAGTTTTTGCTTTGGTTATTCAGCTCTGTAGCCTTTGAGGCAGCGATGGTGGCATTGGAATAGCTCTTTACTGCCATATATGAATCCGCAATGCCTGACCAGGCAGCTGCATTGTTGACATCTATCTGCAGAGCGTTGTAATAGGACTGGATCGATACATTGTAGTCTTTCAGAACCCTCTCTGCATTCCCTTTATGGACCCAGGCATTTACGTAGTTTGGGTCCTGAGCCACTGCCTGATTGAAATAGGCGAGAGCATCAGTATAATTTTTCGCTGCGTAGAGCTGTGACCCCTTCCAGTCGAAGTATTCAGTCTCCTCCGCTGCGCATATGCCGATAAAAATAATTATACACATCAAAATGCCTAACAACTTCATGATTTTGTCCTCCGTGATTCGCCAATTCTGATCATCAGATCGGCGTTGTCCTCTATAGAAGGCTGGCACCATAATAAAAAAGTATTGCGGTTGTAAAGAGAATATTTTTTAACAAGCCTATTCCTCCTCGCCGTCGATAAGATTGCGCAACACCAGCTCCTTTTTGCAGGCTACGGCCACATCGTTGTTCTGCAGATAGATCATCTTGGGAGTCCATTGAAGGAGGACTGATGCATCTGATGCGAATATGATTCCTCCTTCCGCCACGCCGACAACGAGAGGCAGATCCTTTCTGAAGGCCACCAGCCTGCGGGCGTCCGGAGAGATCACCAGCAATGCATAGCAGCCCTGCAGCCTTTTGAATGCATCCATACAGGCAGCGATAAAGCTACGACCTGCCTTTAGGCCCTCTTCTATGAGATGGGCGATCACCTCGGAATCAGTGCTACTGGTGAAGATATGGCCCCGGGAGAGGAGCTCCTCTTTTAGCTCCCTATAGTTATCAATTACGCCATTGTGAACAATGGCTATCCTGTTCTTGCAGTCTGTATGAGGGTGAGCGTTGGCCACGCATATATGCCCGTGTGTGGCTCTTCTGGCATGGGCTATGCCGATGTTTCCCTCAAGCTCCTTTGAAAGCTCATCAAGAACTCCATCCAGTTTCCCTACAGATTTTGCGATAAACAGCCGGTCAGATAAGGTAGCTAAGCCCATAGAATCATAATCCATTGACTCCAGGTTCTTAAGTCCTTGGAGCAAGATGGGCTTGGCCTCTTCCTTTCCGATGTAACCAATGATCCCGACCATTCCCAGCCATCCAAGATTAATAAATTATATTAATATTTTTATATATAATTATTATTAACTTTTCAAGAGGCCATTGACCAGCTATAGAGCGAATCATACCATCACCGAATTTCCTCGCTAGACGAGATTTAATTCCTTCGCCTCAATCATGATATGAATTTAAATTTTTCCTGCGCAGCATATGCCAAGTCGATCTATCTATTTCAATTATTTAATTTTGTTGCTTGTTTCTGACATATATTTGCCGTTGCGCCTTCGCTCGTGCTCATCCGATCCCTGCCATGGTGACTGGGACACACAATTTATCTGCGAACTGCGATGGAGAATATGCCTGAAAACGTGCATGTAGAATGCACGCATCATCCTTTAGGCTCTGCATGAGAAAGCCTGTGCCCTCATATCCCTGTTCTTCCTCGGAGCCTCTGCTTTTTCTGGCAGGCAGAGATAATTGAAAAAGAGTTATGCTTCGAGCTGGGGGTTTTTAGATCCCGTCAGCCTGGATGAGATTAGGCCATCACCTGCTCTTTTAAGATATAGCGAATGAGATCCTCAGAGAGCTTGGTCTCTCTTTGCAGCTTCCTCACAGTTTCTTCAATGCTGTTTCCTTCGGACATGAGGGTGGAGATCCGGTTGACTATCTGCTCTCCAATGGCATAATACTCGTCGATGTCCTTACGGTGGCCCCATACATCTCCCTTCAGGAGCTGAACTCCCTGAATCTCCAGGAACTGCTGAGCGGCCCGGGACATGGTCTCATGGTAAGATGGTGGTATCTGAACGGCGCGCAGACGGGGGCATGACTGCACCAGATTCATCACATCCATGTTAGAGGCCCTGAAAGCCAGATGAACCAACTGCTCATTCCTGTTCAGATCTGTGATCTCCTTTTTTGAACTTACTACCCTCAGCTTCATGATACATACCAATGCTCTTAAAATATTTATAGATAATGGTAATCATAGTACTCCATAATTAGATATACTGAGATCAGAAATTGAATTAGGAAAATATTTATGCTCCGGCCTTTACCATAGCAAAAGCGGTCAAATAAATGTTAAATAATCCCATATGTTTTTATGATAAGAAACAATTTATATTTTCACAACAGCAATTGCCTGGCAAATACTGAAGGTCCAATGCCTCAATCAAAGATTATTTGAATGATCAGGGATGCTCAGAGCGAAAAGAAGCAATAGCTGCTGCGCAGTTGCCCAGAATGCTTCTAGCCAGCTCCTGGCTTGGCCATGACCCCAATCCGCAGTCCGGGCCAGTGGCAATTAGCCTATCGCCAAACTGGGCATAGGCCTGATCCAGCCTGCCCTTCATGATAAGAGGCGATTCCAAGCTGATGATCTCCCTTTCCAGACGGGGCAGATCTTCCCATAGATTTACTTTATATCTATCATTAAGCTGGGCAGACAGAGAGAAGATATCGGTGCGAGCGATTCCCGCCCTCAGATATGTCCCAGTCTCCTCCAGGACCTCCCTCTCGATCAGCTTCAGGTAATCAGGATGAGCCGCTGACTCGACTCCTAAGATATCTATCCCCGAGACGTGCGCGCACAGCTCGGCATAGAGAGGTGAGTGCAGGTGCACCTCGCAGTGCATTCCCCGACAGGGGCGGCTGGCGATCTCCAGAGCCTCCTGAATCTCCTCCTCAGAGAAGATGATATTGGAGTTCAGGCCCAAGCTCGGCTCGTCCAGTGAGGCGACGGCCATCTTTCCCTCATCCTTTGCCCATTGCAGGAACCTGGAAACGCTCTCTGCCAGGGTATAAAGAATATCAGTGTAATGCGTCGCCGCAAAAGCGGATATGTATAACTCAACCGGTCCCGTGACGCAGACCCGCACCTTCTGACCGGGAGGGACGGCCTGTAGCTCCAGTATCTCCGCCTTTTCTCTCCGGATCAGAAAGGGGCTTTCAGTCATATCCGGATCCTTGATGGGGTCCATGAACATGCGAATCATATCCCGGAGCTGAGGATAGGTAGGAATCTCCACCCCGGCACGGATCTTCTCGGCCAGAACCTGGCCTACGAGTTGCAGATACCGATCCCTGGAAAGGCCATCCAGCCTAACTCCCCTGGGCAGGGGATAGCTGCCGATATCATCGAAGAATATTCTCTCCTGCTCCATCCTATTGCCTCCAGTAATCGATCAGAAAAAGCCCTTCAGATAATTCTTCAGTGAAGCGTAGCTGCCATCCATCTCCAGGTAGTGCTCCTCCTTCTCATCAAGACTGGCCATGGCTGGAGGAAGAGAGGGATTCACCCCTGTAAGGCGCACAATCTCATCCGGGAACTTGGCAGGATCTGCCGTCTCCAGGGAGACGGCGGGGCTCCAGTCTCCGAATTCATCCAGATACCTCACCAGCCCCGCCCATCCAACTGCACCGTGGGGCTCGAGGAGGACTTTGTACTGAGAGTAAGCCTCTCTGATGGTCTGGCGGGTCTCCTCATCGCTGATAGATACGGCATAGATCTCCTCGCGCATGGCGGAGAGGTCCGGCTGCCTGGCTACCTGTCCGGTCTCATCCATCTGGCCGCCGTAAAGGGAGAAGAGCCGGGCAAGGTTGCTGGGATGGCCGACGTTCATGGCATTGGAGATGCAGTTCTTGCTCGGCCGGATTGGCTCATAGACGCCGGTCTGCATGAAGCGAGGAAACTCGTCGTTCTCATTGGTGGCCGCCACGAACTTTTTCACAGGAAGCCCCATCTTCAGAGCGATAAGCCCGCCCATCAGGTCGCCGAAGTTTCCGCTGGGAACAGAGAAGACCACCTCCTCTCCTCCGGGTGCAACCCGGGAATGAGCATAGAAGTAATAGACCGCCTGGGGCAGCAGCCGGCCGACATTTATGGAGTTGGCTGAGGAGAGCTCGAGTCCCTTGAGCTCCGGATCGACAAATGCCTGCTTGACCAGGGCCTGACAGTCATCGAACTTGCCGGATACGGCCAGAGGATAGATGTTCTCGCCAAGTGTGGTCATCTGCCGGCGCTGCCTTTCCGTAACCTCACTCTCCGGAAAGAGCACTATCACCTTTATATTCTCCAGGCCATAAAATGCATGCGCTACCGCAGAGCCGGTGTCCCCAGAAGTGGCAGTTAAAATAATCATGCTCCTTCCCTCCTCTTTGAGGAAGTACTGCATCAGCCTGCCCATCAGCCTGGCGGCAAAGTCCTTGAATGAGCAGGTAGGACCCCGATCCAGCCGCAGCAGGTACTTGCCGTCATAGACCCGCTCCAGGGGAACCTCATAGCTGTAGGCGTCTTTTAGCATATCCTCTAGAGCCGATTCTTCCACCAGGTCGCCAAGATATGGCTTGATGACCTGGTATGCGATCTGATGATAGCTCATCTGAGGAAAATTCCGGATGGTTTCCGGGGAGAGAGAAGGGAACATCTCGGGCATATAGAGCCCCTTATCCGGGGCCTGGCCAGCCAGGAGAGCCCCTTTAAAGTCCACCCTATCCAGGTGGCCGTTGGTGCTGAAGAACTTGATTAGAGACATAGTCCTTTGTGGTTGAGATGGCCTGATCTTTAAATCTTCGCCATTTGACCGATTGAATTCAAGCGCTTGATCTTTCGCAATAGTCCACCAGAGCTCTCAGGATATCGGTATCCTTGAGCATTCCCATCAGCTTGCGGCTCGTTTTAACCACCGGCATCTGATCGATCCGGTTCTTGCGCATTACAGCAGCGCAGTCGCTCACCTTGTCCGTCTTGAATGCCGTCTTTGGCGGGACCATTGCCTCGCGTACGGGTATATCGCGCAGCCTTATCCTGGAGACGGTGTAATACTTATTGATGGTTCGCATCACCCGGTCCCACATCCAGGCATCCTCCCCACCGTCTGCGGACATGTCCGTCTTCTCCACCGAATCCTCGATGACGCTGGCCTTGATTAGATCCCTGTCAGAGATCATGCCCACCAGCTTCAGGTCGGTATCTATAACCGGACAGGCCTCGACAGCCGCAAACTCCATGATCGATCCTGCTACCGGCAGGGGCATCTCGCTCCAGAGTACAACCGTTTCCTTCTCCAGGTACGGCTCTATGCTCTCCTCTATGTTCATGCCCTCTGCCACCCGGACGATGTCCGCCACTGTGACCAGCCCCACCAGCTCTTTGCCCTCAACCACAGGAAGGCGCCTTATCTTATGCTGGATAAGAAGCTTTGAAGCCTCAACTATGCTCCTGTCCGGGCTTATCACAACCGGATCGCGGGTCATGAGCAGAGCAGTCTGGTCCTCCTCCCGATTGCGGAGCAGATCGGATCGGGTTATGATCCCCACCACCTCTCCTTTCTTCACCACCGGCAGGCCGGATACCTTCCGGTCCTGAAGGGTCTTCAAGACATCGTCCCTGTTTCCGGGGATCTCGGCATAGGCGACCTCCCGAACCATCACATCTCTGACAAGAATCTTCAAGACTCTTCCCTCGGAACAGTCAAAACGGGAATCCTGGAGTTGCGTACCACCTTCTCAGCCACGCTTCCCAGGAGGAATTTGTCAAGCCCAGTGCGTCCCACAGCGCCGACGATGATTACATTTGCCCCCTTTTTCTTAGCATAGCTAATGATCTCATCGCTGGGATTGCCTTCCACAACTGCTCCATCGAAGTCGACGCCATTCTTCTCTGCCAGCTCCTGGACCTGTTTTATCGCTTCCTTTCCCTCTTTGAGCAGAAGCTCTTTGATGCTGAACAGCAGCATATCATCGGGCAGATGAGCTGTCCTTTGCGTGTCCGCTACATAGACGGCATAGACCTTTCCTCCTGAGATCTTTCCCAGTTCCACTGCTACTTTTGCCGCTCTCAATCCGTGCTCCGATCCATCGGTTGCCGCTAGAATCTTCTCGAACATGATCCACCCCAATAATTAAAGCTAGAAGATCGCTAATATATCAGTTGGCTCGGCCCTCCGCACAATGCTGCGGAGAGGATGAGTCGATCCCCAAAGGTTGTCTGAGCTTCCGTTGATGACCATCACCTTTGCCTCTTTTCCTTCCCTTATGGACCCGAGCTTCTGATCAAGCCCCATTATTTCAGCGCCATTTAGAGTGCACATCTTAAATACCTGTCTATCGTCATGCAGCAAAGCCCTGCTGATCAGATGCATCTCCATGAACATATTCGGGGAGTTGAGCATCACATTGTCCGTCCCCACTCCAACAGTTATCCCCAGTTCAATCATCCTCTTCACATTTGGAAGGCCTGAGCCAGTGATCAGATTCGACCGAGGGCAGATCACCAGGGGAGTGCCCTTCTGGGCCACAGATCTGAGGTCAGACTCCTCTGCTCGGCTCATATGCACCATATGATCGGGCAGAAGTGAGAAGGCATCCGGTATATCGTCTCTGGCTGACTCGCCCGCATGGATGGCCACCGCCTTGCCCGCCCGGCGCGCCTCCAAGATCATTCTCTGGATAAGGCTGGGATCGAAATCCCTGGTGCTGCTTATTCCCAGGCCATAGCAGCCTTCCGGCGTCTCCGTCTCTCCCTGCGCTGGCCGGCCAAAGATGCGCACGAGGAGGGGCATATCCTTCGCCGCCTCCTGCAGCATCCTGACTCCTGCCTCGCCCCCCTCGCGAAAGTCAGCAAAGGCATAGGTGCCAGAGTCCACCATCTGGGCCAGGCTTCTTCTCATGCCCTCAATGAGACGCTCACGCGGCGTCTCACTCAGCAGGCTTATTTTCAGGCCTTTTGGGCCGACGAGCTCGGAGAGGGGGAGGAATGGAGGATCTTTGAATGCCGAGTCGCCCAGATGAATGTGAGAATTGACAAAACGAGGGCAGACTATCCCCTCAAGATCGGCGTCCACTTGACCGGTGCCCGCTTCTTTTATGCTTCCATCCCGGATGCTGATGTAGCCCTCAATGGGCTGGAAATCATCGCCATAGATTATGGTTCCCTGCAGAATGAGCTCATCCTGTTTGAGCCTGGCTGCACCAGGCGGAGCTACTTTGGGCTTGGCGATATTTGACATGGCTATGGTTATAAGACGAGGCAATGTATTTAGCTTCTCATAGTAGAACAAAAGGATCCTAATAAGAATACGGCGAGAATATGACGGCGGAGATCATTTGAACAGGCCATTTGTTTTCATAAACAGCGCCATGAGCGCGGACGGCAAGATCAGCTCAAGAGACCGCAGACAGATAAGGATCTCGGGCAAAGAGGATCTAATGAGGGTAGATGAGCTGCGGGCTGCAAGCGATGCCATCATGGTGGGGGTGGGGACGGTTCTGGCAGACGATCCCGGGCTGAGGGTCAAATCCAGGATCCTGCGGGAGAAGAGAAAGGATATGGGGCAGCTGAAAGAGCCCTTCCGAATTGTGACGGACAGCAACGCTCGAACTCCGGCCAATGCAAAGATCCTCGGGCCGGGATGCATGATCGCAGTATCCTATTCTGCCCCTGAGGAGAGGCTGGATAGGCTTCGATCTGGCTGTGAGATAATCAAATGCGGCACCGAGATGGTGGACCTGCCAGGGCTCATGGAAGAGCTGCATAACCGGGGGGTAAGGCGCCTTATGGTAGAAGGCGGCGCCCGCCTCAACTGGTCATTGATAGAGCTTGGTCTGGTCGATGAGATTTACATCTACATAGGAGGGCTGATAATAGGGGGAGAGAGAGCTCCCAGCCTGGTAGATGGCCCTGGATTTCGGAATTCCTTTCCCAGGCTCAGCCTCCAGTCTGTTCAGAGGCTGGATGAGGGCCTCCTGCTTCAGTGGGAGCTTCATTAAAGGATTCACCGAAAGCAGCTCTGATATTATGAAGACGATTTCGCAGGGTTGGTAGTTCTTCTCCAGGTCCTGGAAAATGTTGGTTGCGGCCTGTTGGAGCTGGCTGCGGGATTTGACTTTCATCAGGCCACCGCCTTCTGTTCTGCAAACCGGGTCCTCCAGCTCCGGCAGATTCTGGAGCCGTTGTGGGAGAATGGAATTTATCGGTGTTCAATCTCCAGCCCGAGAGAATTTGTGAAATGACCTGTATTTCCATAGGCAGAACAGGAAACTCTCAAGAGTGTTAGCAGCTTTTGAATGACCTCTGCTTTCGAGCTCTAGAACTGGGTCCTGGAGTTCGAGCAGAGCTTTTGGCTACAGTCATCTTTCGATCAGGAAGAATACAGATGTCATTGCTTCTTACCGATTATCTTCAGCCAATCAACTCTTGAGAAGTCACTATCAAATGTGGCAATCTTGGAGATCTCATGCTTAAGACAGGTGGAAGCGATCAATGCATCATTGGGCAATAAATTGTATCTGATCATGATACCCTTCCACTCATTCAGGTCATCATTAATAGGAAGAATTGAGACCTCCCGCTCTTCAATAAGCCTGAACAAGAGATCCAAATCCTCCTTAAAGGGACCATAACCTCTTTGAACAATGGCCTTGCGAAATTCTGAGTAGTTCTTGGTCCCATATCGTTCTTTGCAGAGCTTGCGAAGGGATATGAAGACTAGTTCGCTCAAAACCGTTGATGATGTCGCCAGATCGGATGGCATCAAAATGATCTCTTGGGCGGATTTGCTGAATTTCGTTTGCACTAAAACGCTGTATAGCACATTTGTATCTAGAAAGATCACATCTGGGCCTCTTCTTCAAACTCTTCAAACTCTTCTATAGAGCCTTCGCCAAATGCCCCGAGAAAATCGGAGATATTGAATCTCTTTATCGTGAGCTTCAGCCTCTCTCCCTCCTTAAAATCTACCTCGTGGAGCGGCTTTAGGACGCCACGTTCATAGATGCATTCGATGGTCTTGGATGTGCTCATAATTTGCCCATGGATCTATTTAGCTTGCCGGCTTAAATACTCTTCTCGCTCAAGGCTTCGTGAGATACCCCAGGCACATAGGCCATAACTAATTCTCGCTTCCATCACTCTTATAACATTGCTGGTATCAATTCATGGATTCAGAGCCATTCACGACATATTTTCCCAGATAAATTGACAGTGCTTCATCCATCAGGGAGTTTTCTCTCCTCCCCCCACATAGCCTCGCTAGCCTATGCACTTTACCTGGTGATTAGATTTTCTTCTAAATTGGATATGCGCATTATCGTGGATGATATTTTTGAGAGCTTTATCCACTGTATTACAGGCTATCGGAGCGCTTGGATTCCGTCGGAACTTTTTGATTTAGTCAAGTTCATTGGTCAGGACTATACATTATGAAGGATATTGTGCTATAATGTTAATATATGTTCTATTTAGCCTAACTTTTTATCGATCCAAGATGAATCGAAAGTCAAAAGATACAACTTGGTGATATGAATGAAAATGAATCGTCCAGTCGCGGCGTTTTTGTATGCTCACGTAATCCTTTTCGTCCTGCTATCATCTACAGGGCTGGGTAACGAAAACGTCACAGATTCTGTGAAGTTCGTGGTGATCAGCGACCTTCATTTGGGGCTCAATGAGACAGAGAACACCTACAAAATGTTCCACTATAACGATCAGATCCTGGGAGATATTATAGATGATATCAATTCCATGGGAGATGTGGACTTCGTTATCGTCTCCGGTGATCTGACTAAAGACTCAGAACCTTACAACCATCAGAGGGTTCTGGAGCAGCTGAACGGCCTCAATATACCCTACTATATAGTTCCTGGAAACCACGATGTGTTCAAGGAAGGTCTGCCTGCAGAGAACTGGCCTATCGAAAAGATAGTTGAGTATTACCCCATGCCTTGGCATGAAGGCAATTTCTGGTACAGTGTGGACCCTGTGCAAGGCGTTCACCTTGTTGCACTGGACTCCTCCTCTAATGAAAACCATTCTGCTGACTGGGGTGGCGTTATATCTCAGGAACAGTTGGACTGGTTTGAACAGGACCTGGCAGATAACGAGGAAAAACCACGATAGTAGTCGTGCATCACGCTTTAAATCAGCATGAAGGTGTATCCGATCCTCTCTACTACTGTGATAATGCTGAAGCTGTTAAAGAAATCATGAAATCTCATGATGCCAAGCTGGCCATCTCTGGTCATATTCACATCACAGACATTGCTGAAGAGGATGGGTTATACGAGGTAAGCTGTCCCGCCACTTGCAGTTACCCCTGTGCATACACCGTATGCGAGCTATCAGGGTCTGAATTTACAGTCGAAGTCATTTGGTATGATAACGAGACTGTGAGAGACGTGGCCAAACAGGAATTCATCGATGCGGGAAAGGACGTGGCTCAGGCTGAGGGCGAGCCATCTGACAGAAACGCGGTGTTGAATATAGGAGCCATTATGATCTCACCAGCCATTACCGAGGAGAAGCTAGTGATAGCCCACCGGGGTGCCAGCGGCTACCTGCCCGAGCACACTCTGGAGGCCTATGCCTTGGCCTATGGAATGGGAGCCGATTACATAGAGCCCGACCTGGTGCTGACCAAGGATGGAGTATTCATATGTCTGCACGACATCCATCTGGAGAGCACCACCAATGTGGAAGAGGTCTTCCCCGACAGGGCGAGAGAAGATGGACGCTGGTATGCTGCCGACTTCACCCTCTCAGAGATAAAGCAGCTCAAGGTCCACGAGAGGACCAACACAGACAGCACGGCGGTCTTTGCCGGTAGGTTCCCCCAGAACAACTCCGATTTTGAGGTACCCACCTTCGCAGAGATACTCGAGCTCATTCAGGGCCTCAACAAGGCTACCGGCAGGAACGTGGGGATCTATCCGGAGATCAAGAGCCCCACATGGCACGCTGCCGAGGGGCTCCCCATGGAGGAGAAGCTGCTGGATCTCCTGGCCCAGTATGGTTACGAGGGCCCAAACGCCAGAATATACGTCCAGTCTTCTGAGAACCACTCTTTGAGAATGATGAGAGACGATCTGGGCACCAAGCTTCCTTTGGTACAGCTGGTGGACACCGGAAACAACAGCGATACCGGTGAGAATTACAGCTCCATGATAACTCAGGAAGGCTTGAAGGAGATCGCCACCTTTGCCGATGGCGTTGGCCCGTATAAGATGTACATCGAGGCCAACCCCGAGCTGGTTCAGTGGGCCCACGACGATGGTCTCCAGGTCCACACCTGGACGATGCGCGCCGACAGCCTGCCTGAGAAATATTCGGACTTCACCGAAGAGCTGAACCAGTTCTACTTTGTATACGGAGTGGATGGGCTCTTCACCGACTTCACAGACAGGGCGGTTGCGTTCCTGCAGTCAGCAAATTGATCCTGGATTGGATCATCTTCGGCTTGGCTGAGGCCAATGCTTGAGATAATCCCAGCCAACTCTTTTTCCGGCACCTATCATTCGGCATCGGCCAAAAGCTTTCTACAAAAGCCGCCCTGGTCAGGACGGCAAAATCCGATGACGATGACTGGTTATTGTTCGATCTGCCAGGCCGGCGATCAGGTCATACAATATATCCATGGGAGGCTCATCGGAATAGACTGCTTCCCCTGTCAGGGGATCGATATAGGAATATGCCGTCCTTCCCGTTTTATCATCCTGATAGCTGTAGTAGGTGAATATAGGATGCTGGGTGTCTGGATTCAGGTAGGTGTAGGTCTTCTTGCCGGTGAATGGATCCAGATATTCCAGCAAAGGCAAGCCTGTATCTGGATCGGTATAAGCATCATCCAGCCATTCGCTGAGGTTAAGCTTCCCCTGAATATAGTTGGGATCGGCAATCAATTTGCCGTCCTCTATCCTGCTCCCTCGGGGGACGCCTCCCCAGTTCCATAGATTGCTGCTGTTGTTCTCGACTTTGCTAACGCTGCTTTCCTGAACTGGCTGAGGATTCTCGGCCTTGAAGCTCTCAATCCAGTCCCTGGCAAATTCGCCGCTCACGCTCTGGAATTCGGGTGCGTTCTGGGAGCTGCAAGTGACTGCAAGGAAAAACAGCAGTGAAGTGATCAATATTGCCGCTACAGCAGGGATATTTTTCATTTCAATCCATCCTATCCTATTCGATCTTCCTGGCGGCAACCTCAATCGCCCGGACGACGCTCTCTTGCGGTATTATGGTAGCCACAGGAATGGTGAGCAGCTTTTCCACCGTAGGGCTGACGATAGGAGCGCAGACCAGAGCCGAGGCTCCATCCCTCTCCGCCCTCACCGCGGCAATTATGGCCTCCTCGATGTTGGTTGCCGAATACTCTCTCAATGTCAGCAACCGGTCTCCTATCTTCATCTTCTTCTCGCTGATCTTGTCCAGGACTGGCCGGGCGGCGATGATGGCGATGAAGTCTCCTCCCGAACCCTCCAGCTGGCGGATGGTCTTCACAATCTGGCGCAAAGTGGTGATATTCGGCTCCCGGTGGCCGGAAAGGATCTTATAAAGAGTGCTCTGGGGTATCTCAGAGATCCGGGAGAACTCACGCGCAGAGAGCCCCAGCTCCCCGATAACCTCTTTTAAGGTGTCACGCAGGCTCTCATCCGACTGGAAGGCAGATCTCATAACCCTTTCCACATTTGGCATACTATTGGGTATGCAACAGCTAATATTTGTACTTTTGGGATATAACCTAAACGTGCTCGCCGGATATAATTCTTGTACAAAAAGGATAAAATTTGGTCGCAAATAGAAAATGTTATATTCCCTTTGGTTAAGGTATCTCTCATGGGAGAATATCTGCTCAGATGCGTGAGCGATGGATCGGTTCGGCCTCCATATTCACTTAGCTGCCCTCATGATAGCTCGCTGTTGCGCGCGGAGTACAAATCCAGACAGCTGGAGATAAAGGACCTTCCCGGTATCTGGCGATTCATTGACTGGCTTCCTGTCAAGGGGATTATTGAGAAAGCAACCGGAAGGTCGGTGACCTACAAAAGCCAGGGGCTGGCAAGGGAGCTGGATCTAGAGAACCTTTATATCAGCTTCAATGGCTACTGGCCGGAGAAGCATGCAAGTTTGCCCACCTGTAGCTTCAAGGACCTGGAAGCTGCGCCAACCATGCAGATGCTCCTGGATAAGGGGGAAAGGTCATCACTGGTGGTGGCCTCAGCAGGAAACACCGCCCGCGCATTTGCCCATATAGCATCTCTGACTGGCCAGGAGCTGGTCTTATTTGTTCCGGAAAAAGCTCTGGAAAGAATGTGGACGATTGTACCACCAGGGAGAATAACTCTGATCGCAGTCAAAGGCGATTACCTTGATGCCATTCAGATGGCAGAGAAGGTGCAATCCCGAAAGGGTTTCACCCCCGAGGGAGGGGCGAGGAATATCGCCCGCCGGGATGGAATGGGAACGGTGATGCTGGATGCAGCGGTAACAATTGGACGCACGCCCGATCACTATTTCCAGGCGGTGGGAAGCGGCACTGGAGGCATATCCGCCTGGGAGGCCAGCCTGCGGCTGAAAAACGATGGCCGGTTCCACCCGGAACTTCCTTTGCCCAGGCTGCATCTGGCCCAGAATATACCCAATGCCCCCATCTACTATGCCTGGAAAGCTCTGGAGCCCGAGCCGTACCAGGAGGAGATGTTCGATGATGTCCTGTTCAATCGCAAGCCTCCATTGGACATGCCCGGCGGAGTCAGAGACGCCCTGAAGGCCACGGAGGGCATGGTTTACGGAATCACAGACAGAGAGGCCAGCAAAGCCAGGGACCTATTCGAGCAGTCTGAGGAGATAGATATTCTCAATGCCCCTGCCGTTGCTGTGGCCGCGCTGCAAAAGGCGATAGAAGCGAAGAGCGTCTCCTCAAAGGATATCATACTTCTCAATATAACCGGCGGCGGCATGGCAAGGATGAAAGAGGATCATTCCCGCCATATGCTGCAGCCGGATGTTGCAGTCTCCTCTTGGGAGGATGCAGCCCTATTTCTGGAGGAAGGATCGTGAGCCAGACTATTAGCAATACAATGAGCCGGATAAAGATAGCTGATATAGCTGATATAGCTGATATAGCTGATAAGCCGATGGGCACTGCAATGAGCCAGGCAGCGGTCCGCGATAAGACCAACAGTCAGCCCTTGACGCTCACCGTTCAGGGTGGAGTGGACAAGTGCGGCCACCAGGATCTTGTCCATGAGATAGAGATCTCCCGGGGAGAGATAATAGGAATCGTAGGGCCCACGGGCTCAGGCAAGAGCACTCTTATCTCCGATATAGAGCAGTTTGCTCTAGGAGATACCCCCACTGGGCGCAGCATTCTGATCAATGGCCAGGTGCCGAAAAACGAGCAGCGTTATGACCCGAGAAAGAAGCTGGTCGCCCAGCTCTCCCAGAATATGCACTTCCTGGCGGACATGCAGGTGGGAGAATTCCTGCGGATGCATGCCAAGTCTCGGGGCAAAGATCCTAATCAGGCGGACAAAGTCATCGAGCTGGCCAATACCCTGACCGGTGAGCCCATAAGCCCCGAGTTTCAGCTCACCATTCTCAGCGGCGGCCAATCCCGGGCCCTGATGGTGGCGGACATTGCTGTTATCAGCGACTCGCCAATAGTATTGATAGACGAGATCGAGAACGCGGGAATAAAAAAGCAGGAGGCATTGCGCCTCCTTTCCGGCGAGGGAAAGATAGTGGTGGTGGTAACTCACGATCCTATGCTGGCCCTGATGGCCACCCGCAGGATTGTGATGAAAAACGGGGGCATGACCAAGGTCATCAGCACCAGTAACGAGGAGCAGAGGATCTTTCTGGATATCGAGAGGGTAGACGGCTGGCTCACCGGCCTGCGTGAGACCATCCGTCAGGGCGAGGTAGTAGCTTGAAGATGGTGGTGGTGGCGGGGACGCCGGGATCGGGCAAGACATCAGTTCTCATGCATGCGGTAAAGGATCTGATCAAGGCAGGAGCTGCTCCTGCTCTGGTGAAGATCGACTGCATGTGGACCGAGGACGACCTCCGCTTCAAAAGGCTCGGCCTGCCCGTAGCCGTGGGCCTGTCAAAGGATATGTGTCCCGATCACTATGCCATCTACAATGTGGATGAGATGCTCGGCTGGGCAAAGGAGCAGGGGGCGGGAATCCTGCTAAACGAGACTGCCGGCCTCTGCTTGCGCTGCGCTCCTTATCCGGATCAAGCTCTGGCCATCTGCGTGATCGATGTCACCACCGGCCCCAACAGTCCGCTGAAGGTGGGGCCGCTCCTCACTACCGCCGATGCTGCGGTCATGACCAAGGGCGACCTCGTCTCCCAGGCGGAGAGGGAGGTCTTCAGAGAGCGCATCCTGGAAGCAAATCCCGGTTGCCGGATCATCGAGGCAAACGGCCTGACCGGCAAGGGCTCCTCTGAATTCGCCGAGCTGATCTTGAGCTGGCCGGAGATCTCGGGAGTGATGACCTTGCGGCATAATCCTCCTTTAGCCATCTGCACCTTATGTACCGGCGAGTTGCGCGTCTCCAAGGAGCACCACAGGGGAATGCTCCGTCATCTGGATGGATTCATGGAGTACACCGGCGAATGATGAGGTTGATGAGGTTTGGAGGATCGTGAAGCGGATTGAGAAGCTCCTGCCGGGGTACAACTGCGGGGAGTGCGGATTTTCCAGTTGCCGGGAGTTTGCCGGAAAGCTGGTGGATGTGGCAGGCCTTGTGAGGTGTCCCATCCTCAAGCAGGAGAGGTTCAGTGGCAGGGCGGAGGAGATTGCCGGCCTCCTCGGCTCTTCGGAGAGGACAGAGGAGATAGTAGGCGTTTTGGATGGTCTTATGGCTGACTTCTCTCTATCACCCCTTCCAGGGGAGCCATCCTGCCGGGAGGACCTGCATCCCTTCAATCCCGAGGCCCGGCTTGAGGAGGGCGACATCTTCCGCTACCGGCCGCTGGGCTGTCCCATCACTCATTTTGCCAAAGTGCTCAAATCCAGCCAGGGCGTCGTTACCGTCCATCTGATCGGGCCGGTTCATCTGCTCCTGGGATTGCCTGCGCCCGAGGACATTGGCATATGCCTGGTTTTGGCCTTCGAGGGCACAATATGCCGGGGCAGGAGGCCGGAGGTGGGGGAGACGGTGCGATTTCTGCCCGAGCACTGCATGATGCAGAAGGTGCACTCGGGAGTGGTGGTGCACTCGGAGGGGGAGAGGTTGAGGATAGAAGGGATTGATTTGAAGGTGTGGTAGATAGAGAGCCTCCCGCAAGGAAGCCTAAGAAATAGAGTCGATGCAACTTGACAAAATAATGATTCTTTGCATAGCTTCTAATCCGTCTGCAATAATAGTAAAGGACGGCCTTAATTTTTAGCTCGAACTAACTGAATGTGGGTTTATACGGCAAATCAACTTCCAACATGGCAAAATAGTTATATATCTAATCAGTACCATAATTATTAATGGTGATATGATGGGCATTCTGAGTCAAAAATATTACATAAATTGTTTTTTATTTTTAATAGTTATATCTTCAACGATAGTGTTTTGTGAAGCCATAGATGATAGGATCTACGATGACGATGAGAACTCTCGCTCTGAGGCTGTGGATTTCGGCACGAATTGCATGCGAGGACCAGTAACAAGTATGACCCCCCCAATAACTCAGAATTTCATTATGAAAATAGGCGCTACTATAGAGCAGAGGAATGCAAGAGATGTATACATCAAAGGCTTCGGAAATATGACATTATTGTTTGAGCCAACAGCTAATCCAGATAAGCTTAATGTTAAACTTACAGATATACGTCTGGAGATCTATCCTTTTAATCTACCATTGCCACCAGGTAGTCCACAGAAGATTATTAGATCTAATCGAATTGCATTGGATGGAAGTAACTTCGATATCAAGGCTTTCAATGGAACTTTAGATCGGAGAACAAAGAAGGTGGCCTTGAAATTTGTCATCATTCTGGATCCTGATAAGATCCCAGAAATGAAGGCGCTTGGAATTAGAGAACCTTTAAAGGCGATAGCCATTGAGGAAGGCACTATGGATATCGAAAAAGGTCTTATTGCTACTTATTCAGAGCCATTTAATCTGGGCTCCGGTCCCCAATACATAACCGTGTCAGGAGATCAATTCAGTAGCTGTAAACCCGCCTTTTCAGATTGCTCTTCAGATCCTCTCAGTTGCTGTTCCGGGAGTTGCGTTTTTGGCATATGTGATTGTATTGAGGTTGGAGAAAGAATACCATCTGGATCTTCCGAGGATGTCTGTTGCTCAGGAGATGCAAAGGCGAATTTATGCTGCGCTAAAGATGGGATGGAGACTGATGAATCATATAATTGCTGCGAAGGTCTTACTTATTCAAGAAGATCCGGGCGTTGTCTCACTCCAACCGATGCATGTATAGAAGATGGCTGCCAATGGACAAGATCATCTTGTTCTTGTGAAGAAAGAGATTGTTTGCGGAATCCTTATTGTGTATGGACTGGACGAGATTGTTATTGTGAAGACATGCCTGAGACGGGGTAAGTGAACGAATCAGGTAGAGCCTACTTATTTTATTTTTTCCCTGATAACCAATGGCGTGGATTCTGGCAAGGGCTATTCGGAGCTGGCGGATTTGATAACGAGTTAGCCAGATCTATGCCTGGTTTTGGCCTTTGAGGGAACTGTCTGCCGGGGCAGGAGGCCGGAGGTGGGGGAGACGGTGCGATTTCTGTCCGAGCACTACATGATGCAGAAGGTGCACTCGGGAGCGGTGGTGCACTCCGAAGGGATGCGAGGGAGGATCGAGGGAATCGATTTGAAGGTGCATTGATATAATCTAAAATTTTTTATTTAAATTCCGTTTGCCAAGCCTTCTGGGTTAAGCTTTTCTCCTTCTTGATCCCTGCCACAGACAGGAATTCAATGAGAGAATGACATTGATGCGGGCTGTATTCATGCGGCAAGAAGTTGAAGACCAGAGTGAATTGGAGCAGAAAGGGCTTCTTGATGATTGCCCTGGCAGGAGATATGATCTGATCGTCATAGGCGCAGGTCCCGCAGGCCTATTTTGCGCCATAAACTGCCGGCAGAACGCCAGAAATGATGATCATCGAAGAGATAACAGGCGTATCCTCATCCTTGAAAAGAAAGGATCCCCCGGAAGGAAGCTTCTCCTATCCGGCTCCGGCCAATGCAACATAACCCATGAGGGAGAAATCCGCAACTTCCTCAATCACTACGGAGAGCATGGCCGATTTCTTCGGCCGGCCATCATGGGCTTCACAAACCAGGATCTCATCTATTACTTTAAGGCAAAAGGGCTCGAAATGGCAAGCGAGCCCAGTGGCAAGATATTTCCCCAGACCCGCAGGTCAAAGGATGTGCTCGACATCCTGATCGAGGACTGCAAGAAGGCTGATATTGAAATCCAATGCCGGAAGGATGTCAGGACTGTCAACAGAATAGAGGACGGATTCGCTCTCTTGGGTGACGGCTTTAGTTATCGATCCTCCATTCTGGTCATTGCCACCGGCGGATGCTCCTATCCTGCCACAGGTTCCTCTGGAGACGGCTATAGATTCGCTCGCTCCCTCGGCCACAGGCTGACAGAGATCGGGCCAGCTCTGACCCCAGTTATCATAAAAGACTATCCATTCCATGATCTAGCAGGTATATCGTTAGACAATATAAAAATTTCTTTAAATAATCTCAAGAAGACCAGGGAAGGACAGGGCGACATTCTGCTCACTCACGAAGGGCTTTCCGGTCCTGCTATTCTTGACCTGTCCCGGTATATCCAGCCAGAAGATATCTTGAAGCTCTCTTTTGTCCCTAAAGAGAAGCGTGCAGATCTGGAAGGATGGTTTCTAGAGTTATCTGGAAAGGAGGGTAGCCGCACGGTAAAGTCGCTCCTATCCAGTATTCCCTGCTCCGTCCCTCTGCCATCCAGGCTGATTGGGCGAATTATTGAGATCTGTGGGATCGATCCAGATCTCGGCCTCTCTCAACTGAGAAGAAGGGAACGAATGCATCTGGTAGATATTCTGGTCGGCCTGCCGCTTACCGTATCAAGGCCGGACGGCTTTGAAGCGGCCATGGTCACAAGGGGAGGAGTGGACTGGAGAGAGGTCAATCCCAAGACGATGCAATCAAGACTGGTAAAGGGGTTATATCTGGCAGGAGAGGTGCTCGATGTGGATGGCGATACAGGAGGATACAACTTGCAGTCCTGTTTTTCCACAGCAATGCTGGCTGCCAGAAGCATAAGAAAGAGCTGGGATGGCAAAATGAATTAGCCTCTCAAATGAAGAGCATTGCGACCTGGGAAAATGAATATTAGCCTTTAAAGCCTAATTCTCTGGCTTTGGCGAGGGCCACATCCGCTTCTGCTTTACGATTAAGATCATTGAGTGCCAGATGCTTCTGGTACCATGCATCTACATAATGAGGATCTAGTTCAATGGCTCTATCCAGATATACCAAGGCATCCTTGTGCTTATTCTGGCAATTAAATGCCCAGCCCTTTATGGTCCAGCAGGAGACATGTCTTGGATTGATTCGCAAAGCCTCATCCAGACATGCATGAGATTCTTTGTACTTCTTCAATTTAATAAGGGCATAGCCTTTTGAACACCAAGCTCTCGGCAAGTTGGGATTTAGCTTTAGGGCCTCATTGTAGCAATTGATTGCATCTTTATAGGACCCTTTTTTAACAAGCTCATGTCCCTTATTTACCCACTGATTAGGAATATCAGGCTCAAATGGATCTGTTTCATGCCCGCTCGGTCCTGTAGAAAATGGATCAGTTCCAGTCCAACTACCCGCATTTTGGTCGTATGGGTCAGTATTTTTCATGCGGATAAGCCCATGTTCTTGCTGTATAGCTTTTGTGCCTGAAGAAGAGGTGCAGTTTTATCCGAAGTCACAGGCCTGGCAGTCTCTTGCCATTTCCCTCGAAACAGCTATATCATAACACGGCATATTGGATGGACATGGCAAACGACAATACCATCAAGAACCTGATCATTCTGGCCCTGGCAGTCATAATCGTCATCGCCATCTGGAGAGCCATCTGGTACCTGGCAGGAGTGGCAGTATTCATCCTCCTGGTCTACTTCGTCTACCAGCTTCTCAAGGGCAAGCTGTGATTGCTGCGCTGCTACCAGCAAAATGCCGCAGGAGACCGCAGAAGCGATCCTGCCTCCCAACCCGGCGGCAAAAGATCGACCGGTCCATAATGTCATTTGGGCTGTAATTGCCCTACCATCTCGGCCCTGATAAAGCCCTCTTACCAAGACTTGTCAGCCCTGCGGCAGTTATGCCGTTAGGGAGACTGGAGCCCTCCATATCTGCTTCGCTCAGGGTCTTGACAAACCCCTGCATCTCCAGTCCTCCCAGTCGCGCGCCGAGCTCCTCTGGATCTATATTTGCCATGGAGAGAATCCTATCCGCTTTGGGATAGGGCACCTTGAGGCTGGCAATTGCTTTTATGATATCGAAGTCTGTTGTATCCATCGTTTGTCAACCGAGGACAATTAAAGAGATGCAAAGTTATAGTTATTGTTCTTCTCAGGGCAGGAAATAGATTTAACTCTAGCAGGCGAAAACAACCCCGAATGAAGCCAATAGATCGGGTTACGGAGACTGCAGAGAAGATCAGCAGCATGGAGATCAGAGGTGCAGGGAGAATTGCCACTGCCGCAGCTGCCTCTCTGAAGGAATATGCTCTGGCCGTCCAGGCGGAGAGCTTCGAGGACTTCAACCAGAAGACCGCGGTTGCCGCAGACCTGCTCCTCAAGACCAGGCCCACGGCAGTCTCCCTTTCCAATGCCATAAGAATGGTGATGAAGTATAAGGCAGATGACATCGATGGCGCCCGCCAGGCCATAGCCACCAATGCAGATCGCTTCATCGAGAACTCCCAGAAAGCGGTGGAGAAGATCGGCCAGATCGGCAGTAAGAGGATCAGAGAAGGGGATACTGTCCTCACCCACTGCAACTCAAATGCCGCCATCTCCGTGATCAGTGCTGCCCATAAATCCGGAAAGAATATCAAGGTGATAGCCACCGAATCCCGCCCCAGATTCCAGGGAATCACCACCATCGGCATGCTCGACCAGATGGGCATAGAGACGGAGCTGATCGTGGACTCGGCGGTGCGGAGCGTTATGAACGACGTGGACCTGGTGGTGGTGGGAGCGGATGTGATAACCGCCAACGGCACCCTGGTCAATAAGATCGGCACCGCCCAGATCGCCCTGTGCGCCCGCGAGGCCAGGACCAGCTTCATGGTGGCTGCCGAGACCTATAAGTTCAGCCCGGAGACGATTTTAGGGGAGCTGGTCACCATCGAGGAGCGTGAGGCCACAGAAGTACTGGCCGATATCTCCAAATACAAACACGTCAGGGTGCGCAACCCCGCCTTCGATGTCACCCCCCATCAGTACATCGACCTGATCTGCACTGAGGCAGGGGCCATATCGCCGGAGATGAGCTACTTGATCATCCGGGAACGGCTGGGCTGGGAGATGAAAGTGGAGAGCAGCTGAGTGAGATGAAGATGAATTGAAGGTCATGATCGATGATCAATAAAAGGTGATGGAGACCAGATCATCTCCTGCCCCCAACCAAATCCTCGCATTATTGTTTCACAGCATTATCTCATAGCTGTCCTTATGCGGATTTATGAGCAGCTTTTCTGCAATCTCCCGGGCAGTGATCTCCGCCTCCGGCCGGAGGAGCCTGAAGTACAGCTTCCAGACGGTCGCCTTCTTCACGTCCACCACATTCTGGTAGCCTAACCTCTTTCTGAGCCTGTCCCTGATGGCAATTGCCTCGCCATCCTCTATATGCAGGGCAACCTTAACCGGCACATAGCCCTCCTCGAACTCCAGCCGGTCAATCAGGATCTTATGGCTCTCTTTGTTCTCATTGACCAGCTCCCGGGCAAAAGCCCTGGCCAGTTCCTCAGGATCCCCGGAATCGACCTGGATGGAAATGAGCCGCTCCTTTTTCACATCCTCTAAAACCTTTCCATAGCTCAGTCGCCGGACAAGGGTGTTCTTCACCGTGGCCGCTTCTGCATCCGGTATCTTCAGCCAGACGCGCAGATTGATCAACATGACTCCACCTCTATGTAGCGCTTCATCGACTCAAAGATCCTCCTTCCAGGACCCGGCTCATTGGGCCTGTGCTTTCTCGGATCGAAGGAGGGAAGCTGCCAGGCAAAGAACGCCCTCTCCGGATGGGGCATCATTCCCAGGACGTTTCCTTCTGGATTGCAGATGGCAGCAATGCTCTCTGTGCTGCCGTTAACATTCACCGGGAACTCGTCTATCACCCGGCCGTTGCGGTCGCAGTAGCGGAAGACCACCTGCTCCTGATCATTGAGCTTCTTGATCAGGCCAGGCGATGCAGTTACCAGGTTTCCTTCTCCATGGGCTATCGGTATCTTCAGGAGAGCGCCCATCTCAATCTGGTACGAGCCGCTGCACCTTCTGGATGAGGCATCGTGCCGCAGGTACACCCAGTCGCAGTAGTAGCCCCGGCGGACGATCTCTCCTTTGGAGACCATCACATTCTGGGCCAGAGCCATCTGTACCTTTCCCGTGCCAGGGACCAGACCAGGCAACAGGCCAGTCTCGACCAGGATCTGAAAGCCATTGCAGATTCCCAGAATCGGCTTACCTAATGCCGCCTCCTCTTTCAGAGCCTTCAAGACCGGCTCCTTGGAGGCGACGGCTCCCGCCCTAACCCTATCCTGATAGGAGAATCCTCCCGGAATGATGAATCCATCAAAGCCGGACAGCTCCTCCTCTGGCCGGTTCCAGCGGAAGATCTCGCCCTCCATGCCCACCTCTTTGACTGCCACCAGGGTTTCGAACTCGCAGTTCGTCCCGGGGAACTGCATCACTGCGATCTTCATCTCATCGCCTCCGCGAGGCCACGGGTCCATGCATTCCTCGCCAGATCCAGGTCCAGGTCGGCCACCGTCTCCCCCTTTCTGGTTATCCTGATCCTTCTTTTCGCCGTCACCCTGCCGATCTTTGCCGGCAGGAGGTCGTAGCTTTTCAGTAGCTCCTCCAGCCTCTTCTCCTTTCCTGCTTTTGCTTCCAGAAGGAATCCCGAAGACTCTGAGAAAAGCAGCTTATCGGTTCTCAGATCCAAGTCGCCGCACACCACACAATCCAGGTCCAGCTCCAGGCCGAACTTAGCCGGCCGGGTTACGGCCATCTCCATTGCCGTCGCCGCCAGCCCGCCATTGGATATGTCATGGGCTGCAGCAATCAAGCCCTCATCAATGGCATCGATGACGGCATAGATCATGCTCCTCTCCAGGTCAAATCGAACCCGAGGAACATTCGCTCCCATCACTCCGAGGATGGTCTGATAATACTCCGAGCCTCCCAGCTCATCAAACCGGGGGCCGATGAGATAAAGCTCCTCGCCCGCCGCCTTCAGATCCATAGTGATCGCTTTATCGAAATCCCTTATGATTCCCACACAGGCGATCACAGGCGAGGGGTCCACAGAACCCTGGGGAGACTCATTGTAGAAGCTCACATTTCCTGAGACTATGGGCACGGGAATTCTCTCATCCTTATAGTCCTTCAGCCAGAGGTTCTTGCAGGACTCGGCCAATCCCTTCACCCCTTCCCGAAACTCCCAGAAGGCCTCGGGCTTCTCCGGATTGCCGTAGTTCAGGCAGTCGGTGAGAGTGGCTGGCGTCGCGCCTATGGCAGCCACATTTCTCATCGCCTCAGCCACTGAGGTCGCTCCCCCCCAATAGGGGCTGATCCGGCCGTAAAAGGGATTGGAGTCCACGGCCAGTGCCACGCCGAACCTCTCCCCCCGCACTGGTGCGATGAGCCCTGCATCCGCCTCGCCCGGCCTGATCACCGCATTGCCCATGACCTCGGTATCGTAGTATCGGTAGATATGCTCCCTTGAGGCGATGTTCGGCGAATTCAGGATCTTGAGCAGAACCTCATTGTAGTCCTCAGGCTCTTGGGTTTCGGGCTCAGATTCGCTATAGATCCTCTCGGATTCAGCCCTTTGGTAGCGGATGCCCGCTGTGAGGTGCTGGATGGGCACATCGCATACCGTCTCTCCCTTATGCCGGACGACAAACCTGTCGCCGGTATTGATCTTGCCCACAACACTCGCCCTTGCCCCCTCGTAGACGTTGGGCAGATCCCAGTCCTCATTGTAGATATTCAGGATCTTCTCTCTCAGCTCTTCAGGGGCGATGATCAAGAAACGCTCCTGGGTCTCGGCTATGCTCAGCACCTCAGAAGGAAAGTCTGCTGCTTTGTGCATTTCGTCCAGGTCGATCTCCATGCCAAAGCCTCCCGCAGCCCCCATCTCCGATGTGGCACAGGTGAAGCCCCCGCCACCAAGGTCTTTGAACCCGATCTCGATTCCCGATTCCCGCACCATGCGGAATAGATCGCTGTTCGCCTTAAAGAGGACGTTCTTCAGGAAAGGATCAGGGATCTGCACTGCTCCCCGGTTGGTCTCCTCGTCCTCCTCTCGCAGAGCCTCAGAGGCAAAGGTGACCCCGCCCAACCCACTTGCGTCTGTGGGCTTGCCCACCAGGATAACGTCATAGCTTTTCTCCCCCGCCAGCGGCGGAGCGCGGGATCGGATAATCTGGTCGCGCCGGACTATTCCCAGGGACACCACGTTCACCAGGCAGTTATCGTCGAAGCTCTCACTAAAGACCACATCCCCGGCTATGTTCGGCACGCCCAGGGCATTGCCGTACTGCCAGATTCCGTCCACCACCCCCTCTGCCACCCAGCGAACCTTGCTGGCCTTGGGGCCGAAAGGATCTCCGAAGCGCAGAGGGTCCGCGGTGGCAACCACAGTTGCCCCCATGCAGTTCACATCGCGGACGATTCCCCCGATGCCCGTTGCTGCCCCCTCATTTGGCAGGATCTGACTGGGATGGTTGTGGCTCTCATGGGATATGACCACGCACCATTTGTCATCTATGGCCACTATTCCCGAGTCCTCGACCGGGCCCATTACTACATTGGGGGCATCTGAGGGCAGGAATTCCTTTAAAGTGGCGCGGGAGCTCTTGTAAGAGCAATGCTCCGACCACATGGCATCGTAGCAGAATAGCTCGGTGAGGGTTGGATCGCGGCCCAGAACCTGGGCGATGGAACGCGCTTCATCGACGGACATGCCTATGCCCGCCCCGCGGAGACTTGATTCTACTTCAGGATCGGCAAGACCGATTATCTTCAATTGGGTACACCTCTGGTAGCTAATCTTATGCATACGAGGAACGTTATGAATTTATCGATTCGGGTGGATGTTGGAGGAATTAATCAATACAAAAATAGAGGGATTAATTGCAGCTATAATCCCCATTGCTTTACTCGATTGAGCACTTCCAGGGTCTTATCCTATCTTGGCCTCCACCATCTCTTCCCTGAGCATGCACAGGTTTTCTGCTCCCCGGATGTAGAACCAGTAGTGCACAATCACCAGGATGCCCCATCCGACTGGCGAGTACCACATCGCCAGGGCAGGATCAATTTTTATATAGCCCATCATGTTCAATATCAGCCAAATTACGTTCACTACCAGATATATAGCGATGTGGAGTTTGAAGAGCTTCATCTGGTCAGCAACCGTGGCTTCTCGGAAGAGCTTTTTATACTCATCAATTTTTCCCGCCATTCTTTCACCTACCCTTGATTTGATTAGTATCTATATTGCACTTATGATTATTTAAAGATGTTGAATATGATTGTTAACTGGAATAAAAATTATAACCGTCTGGATTTTTGCAGACTCTAGATCTTATCTATCCAGGCTTTTGCATCCCTTCCATCTTTTTTTAAGGGTAGGAATCATTCTTCGAACCTCTTTTTGGTAATTAATATATTCCTGGCCAAACTGTTTGATGAGCCTGCTCTCCCAGTGAACTGATCCCATGAAAAGATAAGCCGTAGTCAGGAGATATACCAGCAATAGGTTCTCAGTCATGAAGGGGGTGAGCCATATGAGCAGAAAGCCAGAGAGAAGAAATGGATCGCGAATCCAGCAATATATCCCTCGAATTCCCAGGGCAAATTCGCCCGAGCTGTGCCCTTCGCCAAGCTGAGCGCGTATCAGGAAACGGTGTGGGGCATCCAGAAAAGCCCTCAAAGAAGCCAGTCCAACCACAATCTGGGCGGCAAATGCCAGCCAGATCCATGGACTGGGCAGGATATAGATCAACTGGCCGGGAAAGAAGAACAGAATCACAGCCAGAGGGAGAATGGTGATAGCAGCCACCGCAGAGAAAAAGATCGGATACCAGGGGTCGACCTTAGAGCCGAAATGAGCCTTTGCAATCCTTTTGGCGGGCAAGCTGGCAAGAAAGCTATGCAGTGCTGCAAAGCCAATTAGATAAATGACCGGATAAAGCGATGTGCTATCGATAGGCATGACCTCCATTTGCTTTGAATATTTATGCTCATACCAATCGCTCAAGTGATTAATTGCTCTATCGGTCAGCGTCATTAGAGGGCTGCGCTATAGTAGCAAGCCAATCGATTACCACCCTATTCGTAATTGTCCAATTGCCGATTGGCCTGTTGTTGCGGCAGGGATTTATATCTTGAAAAATGATACACGAAAGATACAATAAAGCAATGAACTCAGTAAATTGAGAAAAGGCTCTTTATGATTTTTAAAATGCCCTCGATGAAAAAGCAGGAGTACGACCGGCTGATAGAAGAGGAGTTTATCTGTCGCATAGCCTTTAATGGGGAGAGCCATCCCCATGTAGCCCCGTTCCTGTACGTATTCGATGGCAAGTTCATGTATTTCCTGTCCACAAAATATGGCAAGAAAGTCCTTCACTTCAGGAAGAATCCCGCGGTTACAGTGGAGGTTGAGAGATACAGCCCGGACCTCTCCAGCTTTTCATTCGTCGCCCTGCCCGGAAGGCTGGTGGAGGTAGAGGACCCTGAAACCAAGTCCCTTGTGAGAGAGAGGTTTGTGGAGCTGATCCAGAAGAAAAACCTCTCCTCCAATGTGCTATCAGCCCTGGGGCATTCTCCAGATGAACCTGTAGAGGCATTGCTCACCGAGGGTCGCAACAGCGTCTGGAAGCTGGTTGGTGTTAAAATGGGAAATATCTCTGGTTTGAAGCACTCGGATGGATCAAAATGAATTGATCTTCTCGATGTAGGCCTTGATATCGAACTTGGTTTTTGCTCCATTGTAGCTCATGTAGCGCACCTTGCCGAAGATCGGCCTCTCCTTCCAGGCACGATCGTGCACTCCCCCAATAGACCAGGCGATCCCAGTATATCCGTTGGGGTCCCTTCCGTCCAGCTCGTATCTATTGTTAAGGTATATGGCAATATCCATGGCCTCTGCAGGAGAAGAAGTCCACTCCAAGATCTTCTTCGCCCAGTACATCCTCATGTATCCGTGCATCTTCCCCCGGCAGACCATCTCCGTCTGGGCCGCATTCCATAATTCGTCATTGGTCTTTGCTTCCTCCAGCTCCTTGATGCTGTACAGGTATTCGCGCGGATCGTTCTCATGCTGCCTTAAGGTCTCCTGCGCCCAGTTGGGAAAGCCCTGCACAGAGTCGTAGTGAGGATTATAGTAGCAGAAGTTATCTGCCAGCTCGCGTCGCACCACCAGCTCCTCCAGGAACGGGCTGGAATCGGTCATGCCAGACAGCGCCATCAGGGCCACCCTCTGAGCGGATATCTGGCCGAAATGAAGGTAGAATGAGAGGCCTGACTGGCCGTTTTTCACTGGATTGTTCCGATCAGAGTCATAGAGAACAAGCCCCTGATCGATGAACTCATTCAGATGCTTCTTCGCCGCCCTCTCCCCAGGCTGTGCCCAACTCATATCGGAGATATGATCCGCTCTGATCGCCATCTCTGCTCCCCTCCAATCGTTGTCCACTGCCTCCGGCCAGGGGAAGGGGTGAGCTTTGAGCGCAGGAAAGTCCGTCAAGTACTCATCCAGGAGACGGTGGATCTTCGGCCGGAAGCTGTATGCCGCCCACTCCTGCTTTAGAGAAGCCTGCCAGCAGGGGACGATGTTGTGGCCATCAACCTCATAGCATGGAATATTGACCTCTTTAGCTATTGATCTTTGCCAGATCATCTTTATTCGCAGAGGAGAGAAGTCCGAGACCAGGATTCCTGCTTCATGAGATTGGAGAAACTGCGGGATCTCTTTTGCTGGATCTCCAGAGAGCAGATAGAGTGGGATA
The DNA here is from genome assembly GCF_002496465.1 of Methanosaeta sp. UBA356. Classification (NCBI taxonomy): domain Archaea; kingdom Methanobacteriati; phylum Methanobacteriota; class Methanomicrobia; order Methanotrichales; family Methanotrichaceae; genus Methanothrix; species Methanosaeta sp. UBA356. The sequence goes on from NZ_DAKC01000029.1 coordinate 48,678, forward strand.
TTCAATTCAGCAAGATCAGTCTCCACCTCTTCCAGCCCTTTAAGCATGAACTTATATTGAGAGCTTGTTGCCTCCAGGAACTGGGGCGAGATGCAGAAGAGCACCGCCAGGGGAGACTTTTCTCTTATGGCCAGTTCCTGAGCAAATAGCAAAGGCCAGTTATCAGCCACCCGCTGCTCTCTGCTCATCCAGTAAAATACAGCACCTTTTCTCTCTTTAGCCCAGACCAGCACTCTGGCTCTCTTAGGATTTACTGGCATTGTCCATATCCTCCATCTCCTTGATGATGACTTCTCTGCTGTATGATGATCTCTCCTTCAAGTATGATGATCTTTCTCTTCTTTTATTCACTATAGCTGCCGGTCTTATCTTGCTGCCGGCCGGGTCTTGCGCCGCATGGCATATTATATTCTCTAACCAGATAACAATCTCGAAATCTAGTTAAACTAAGCTGCCCATATTCCGAAGCATAATTGAAACTTGGATTCGGAATGCATGTTTAAAAGAGCGATATTAGTTAAGAAAAACAAGGAGATGGCTTAAGTGACCGATGTATTAGCAGCCTGGAACGTTAGAGAAGAGGACTTCCCCGTGAATGGCGACCTCTGCGATCAGATAAAGGGCCTGCTCAAGTATGCTGTTTTAGCTCCATCCGGGCCCAACACTCAGCCCTGGAAGCTGGCAATTGATGGAAACGAGGTATCAGTAATTGCGGACTTTGACCGTGCTTTGCCCAACGTTGACCCCTCCAACAGGACTCTTTATCTCAGCCACGGCTGCCTTCTGGCTAATATCCTCATGGCAGCGGAACACTTCGGCTTTGGATATGATGTTTCATGCCTTCCTGATGGCCCTTCAGGCGAGAGGACCGCGGCTATAAAGCTGAAAGGATCGGCCGGCAAAAAAAAGCTTCCCGATCTGTTCAGTCAGATAACCAGACGTCATACAAACAGAAAGGAGTTTGAGAAGAGAGCAATAGAGGATGCAAAGCTCAGGGAATTGAAGGCTTGCGTGAAAAGGGATGGATTTGATCTGAATATCCTGATCGATGAAGCCGGCAAGTCGGCGATGTCCGAGATCCTCGCCCAGTCTCATAAGATCCAGCTGGGGAATAAAGCCTTCAGAAAGGAGCTGGCAAGCTGGGTGAGGTCCAATACGGGAGGAGAAAAGGACGGTCTGCCAGGCTATTCGTTTGGCTATTCGGATTTCCAGTCCTACTTCGGAGCATTCGTCTTCGGGACCTTTGATATGTCTACATCCCGGGCGAGGGTTGAGACCGCTTATATGAAGGCCTCGCCAGCGGTAGGAGTTCTATCAACCGATCAGGACGATATGATGACCTGGCTTAAAGCAGGATTCCTCTTTGAGATCCTGTTTCTTAAGGCCACGGAGATGGATGTCAGGTTTGATCTATTCAGCCAGCCCATAGCCATTCCCGAGCTTAGGGAGGATATGGCAAGGATATTGAAGGTGAAATATCCTCAGCTGCTCATCCGCATGGGTTATGCAGAGCCGAGCAAGCACACGCCCAGAAGGCCGCTGGAAGAGGTTTTATTACCCTGACTGGTAATAGCCAGCCGGATATGCAGGATCAAATCCCGCCTGCTATCATTTTCCAGGGATGATTTGCTTCAAATCGATTTGAGCTGCTCATCTATTTTTTTAATCTGATTGGCGCATTCCGCCAGCTTCATCAGCAGAAAGCGGCGCTCGGCCATCAGCTTATTCTTCTGAAACAGCAGCGAGTATGATGCTTTTTTCCGGCCATTTGCTTCCATTTTTCCCGTCCTACCATCCAGCCCTTAGCATAACAGCCGCAAGACCTATGCCGATGAATGCTCCCAGGCTGAGGAATATCTCAACCAGATGGGTATTTTTCGATCCATAATTCTGGTTGACAAGGACATCATAAAGGTCCCTAAAGTATCTCTTCATTGGAATGCCCCCATTCTGGCCATTATATCCATGGAGAGGACGGATCCAAATATCAATACAGTCAAGGCCAGTGCGAATAAGATCTCATCTGCTTGCCGGATGCTGTCTGCCTGAGCTCTCACGTAGCCTGCTTTAGGGCCAAACAGCCTGGCCCCAATTCCAGAGAACTCATAATGCTCATTAGGCCTATAGTTTTTGCTTATTTCATCTCTTCCGATCATTTTCTACTTCCCGAAAGGATTTGACGCCGCGCTTTTAGCCTTCAATCCGTCAGAATATTCGATTCTCCATCGATGGAGAAGCAGGGACTCCAACGCGGCCAATATCATTAAGAGACCGGCAATCTCTTATGCGGCCCATCCTTCCAATTCAGGTTGTTTTTATAAGTCTATTCCATCCAATTCGATAACGCTATGCAGCGATCGAACATTCAACACCCAACCCAGATCAAACAGGATTGGGTCTTACAGTCCCGGTTTACTTATAGATGCATCTAAGGACGCATCGCTGCCGTGCTCTCTACTAAAAATGGAACTGCTGAGCTTCGACATGTTATTCAGTCTCAGCACAACCTATATTAATTTTGCTGTCGAAAGCCAGGTGTGCATGCTTAAATCAATTCAAAGAGCTTTATTCAGAATATTCAATAGCTATATAATTGTGCCCGCTTTTCAGAGGAACCTTGGCAAATACATTTCAAATCCCATTATAGGCAATATCATGGTCATCAAAACGAGAGGCAGGAAGACCGGGAAGACTCGCTTCACCCCTGTGTACCACGCTCTGATCGGCGAGAGCATTTACTGCTACCAGGGCAAGCATCTAAAGGGCCAATGGTATCTGAATGTTCTGGCGAATCCTGATGTAGAGGTTCTCCTGCCAAGCGGCACTCTGAAAGGAATTGCAGAAGAGGTGAGCGATCCAAAAGAGGCTGCCTATGCCATCCGGCAGATATTGAAGAGCAGTGGAGTCTGGGCATTTCTGTATGGATTCAATCCATTCACCATCGAGGATGCAGTTTTGGAAAAGAAGGTGCAAAAAATGCCCGTGATCAGGATCAAGAGGGCGATAAAATAATTTGCAGCGACCATTTTGCCGTTTCTCTATAATTTTCTCGCTTATGTAATACCATCATAATACAATCATAAGACTCATCACATGCCTTATTCCAGATAAGCTTTTAATAAGATTGACACCATTTATTGATAGGTGTTTTTGATATGTCCAATAATGATAAGATATCTATAGACACGAACGGAGATGTGCCGCCTTTCTTGACCCCAGCAATCAAAGGCCTCGCTGCAATCATTCTGCTTCTCATTCTGTCAATTCCAGTCCTCGCTCACTCCCCCTCCCAGGTCCTCCTAGCTTATGATGATATGAATCAAACATTGAATGTGACCATAACCCATACCTCAACAAATCCCAGCCACTATGTCCGAGAGGTAGTGATACAGAAAAATGGCGATGATGTCCTGAGAAAAGAATACGCTAACCAGACTGCTGCCAACACCTTCAGCTATTACTATCTGATTAATGCCACTGCAGGAGACATCCTTAAGGCAACGGCCTATTGCAGCATCTCCGGCAGCAGATCAGCCCAGATAGAAGTGCAGTGAAAATCAATTCTCTGCCGCCTTTCTCGCCTGGACCGCCAGCCCCCTTTTAATCTGCATCATCTCCTCAGGCGCGAGGACGGCTGTGCCCGTGGCTAAAAGCCGATCCTGCGAGTCAACAACCAAAACCTCCTCACCGGATCGAATCTCCGGGTCGACGGCAATGACGTGCCTGGCGAATAGATTGCCACCTTTGGCGATGAATGGCGCAGCATCATCCGAGGCCACCACTCGAAGCCTAGGGCTGCAGAACAGATCATGCAGCCTCTTTGCGCCGATCATGCTCAGGGTCAGGAGGTTGTCCCTTGCTCGGACAGTGGCCACCCTCTCCTCTTCCCAGTAGAGATATCTCAGCCGGCGAGTCTTGGAGAGGCTGTATGTCGTGCCATCGGGAAAGAGGGCACTGCCCGAGCCCCTGCCAAATTGGTAGTCAGCGATAGTCCTCGCTCTTATAAGCATCCAGATTACCTTTGCAGGAGGCAATAAAAGAGTTATGGTGCCAGTGCCAGAGCTTCATATCTCGGGCTCATACCATAATCTATTTTGCCCTCCTCAGTAAACACCACCCATCTCGCTAATTAGCACCGGTGATTCGATTTGAAATCCCTAGATATTGTAGATCCCGAAATCGCAGCCGCGATCCAGTCTGAGCTGGAGAGGCAGCGAAATAATATCATCCTGATTGCATCAGAGAACTTCACCAGTAGAGCGGTCATGGAGGCGCAGAGCTGTGTCATGACCAATAAGTATGCCGAAGGCTATCCCGGCAAACGCTACTATCGCGGCACAGGCTGCGTGGACCTGGCCGAGAATCTGGCAAGAGAGCGCTGCATTAAGCTCTTTGGCGCAGAGCATGTTAACGTCCAGCCCCATAGCGGCACCCAGGCCAACATGGCTGCCTACTTCGCCGTACTCAACGCGGGCGATACCATCATGGGCATGAACCTCGCTCACGGCGGCCACCTCTCCCACGGCAGTCCGGTCAACTTCTCAGGCAAGATGTACAAGATCGTCCCTTATAATGTCTCCCGAGAGACGGAGATGCTCGACTACTCCGAGATGGCAGACATCGCCCGAAAGTCCCGCCCCCAGCTCATTGTGGTGGGCGCATCCAGCTATCCCCGGACCATCGACTTCAAGGCGGTGAGGGAGATCGCCGATGATGTGGGGGCTCTGGTTATGGCGGATATCGCCCATATCGCCGGCATGTGTGCGGTGGGCGCTCATCCCTCTCCCGTGCCCTATGCGGATATCGTCACCACCACCACTCATAAGACCCTGCGGGGACCGAGGGGTGCAATAATCCTCTGCAAAGAGGAGCTTGCATCGGCCATTGACCGCTCTGTTTTTCCCGGGACCCAGGGGGGGCCGTTCATGAACTCCATAGCAGCAAAAGCGGTGGCATTCAAGGAGGCCTTGACCCCGGAGTTCAAGGAATATCAGTTCCAGGTGATCAGGAATGCCCGGGCTTTGGCTGAGCGTCTGCTGAAGAACGACTTCGATCTGGTCAGCGGTGGGACGGATAACCATTTGCTCCTGGTCAAGCTGCTGAAAGAGGGGATCACCGGAAAGGTGGCTGACGAGACTTTAGAGAGAGCGGGAATCACCCTGAACAAGAACATGATACCCTTCGACCCGGCCACGCCATTCATCACCAGCGGCATTCGGATTGGCACCCCGGCCATGACCACCAGAGGCATGAAGGAGAAGCAGATGGCCCAGATCGCCGATATGATCACCATGGTGCTCCGCGACATCAACAATGAGAAGACCATAGCTAGGGTTCGCTCTGAGGCCAAGGCCCTCTGCGACCAGTTCCCCCTGTATCCAGATATGGTGTGATCGAACTGACAACTATAATAGATGGAAAGGCTCTGGCCGGTGAGGTGGAAGCGGAGACGCTCCTGAGGGCGAAGAAGCTTGCTAATAAGGGTATAGTCCCCGGCCTGGCTACAGTTTTGGTGGGAGAGAACCCGGCCTCGCAGATGTACATCCGTCTCAAGCACTCCGCCTGCTCCCGGGCAGGAATAAGATCCGAGAACGTGCTTTTGCCGGAAAGCAGCACAGAAGAGGAGATCATCGCCAAAATAGAGGAGCTTAGTCTTCGAGAGGATATCAACGGCATACTGCTTCAGCTGCCCCTCCCTGGGGGACTGAATCCTCAGAGGGCGATGATGAGCATTCTGCCCGAGAAGGATGTGGATGGATTCCATCCTCGGAATATGGGGGCATTGCTCTTGGGAGCGGAGAGACTGGTGCCCTGCACACCTCTGGGGATCATCTATGCCTTAGAGAGGCTTGATAAGAAGCTGGAGGGGACGGAGGTGGTCATTGTCGGCCACAGCAATGTGGTGGGCAAGCCCCTGGCGGCCATGATGCTCAACCGCAATGCTACGGTGCAGGTATGCCATGTCTTTACCCGCGACCTGGCCGAGCACACTCGCGATGCAGATATACTGGTGGTGGCCGCCGGAGTTCCAGGCCTCATCAAAAAGGAGATGGTCCGGCCTGGAGCCTATATTTTTGATGTGGGCATAAACCGGGTAGGAGACAAGACGGTGGGAGATGTGGACTATGAGGAGGTATCCCAGATCGCTGGAGCGATAACACCGGTTCCAGGCGGGGTTGGGCCGCTCACCGTGGCCATGCTCCTTCGGCAGACCCTGAATGCCACAGAGGATCAGACAAAAGACCAACAGTAACGGAATAGGATCAAAAGGAATAGGCATAGAGAAAAGGCTTAGGAAAGGATCAGAAGATGTCACTGGTAGTCGCCCTGGCTAAGAGCAAGGAAGCGGTGATAGGAGGCGATAGGCGTTCCATCACCTTCCTGGGCAGCTGGCCCGAGCTCGAGGAGGAGCTCTATTGTGGCCGGATCTCGGATGATGAGGCTCTTTTGGCCAAAGCTATGGAGATTGGGGCCACTCTGCAGGTAACAGACGGCAGGGACAAGGTCTGGAGGCGGGGCGACCTTTTGGTGGGAGAGGTAACAGAGATCACCCCCCAGCTGGAGAGGCGCAGAAGGATCTACCTCGCCCCTGGGAGCCAGCTGCAGGTCGACATCACCGGGAAGGAGGTCAGGATCCGAGATCGCGGAGCTATGGGATGCATCATTTATGGAAATCGGTTCACCCAGCAGATTGCTGTATCTATTGTCGTTCAGGCCGACGGCCGGGTGGATGAGGCTCTGATCCGGAAGATCTTCCAGGAGGCAGCAGAGAGAACGGCTTCTGTCAGCCAGGAGCATGTGATATTAAAGAGCGAGAGGATGCTCTCCAACCCCCAAAAGGCTCTGGAGAAAGCCCTGGAGGAGGACTGCCAGGAGAATGGCTGGAAGCTATGCGATCCGCTATAATCCTGGCAGGAGGGGACAGCCATCGTCTGGGTGTAGAGAAAGCGCTCTTAGAGTTTGATGGAAGGCCGCTCATCTGCTGGATGGCCAAGACTCTCCTCTCTGCTGCCGATGAGCTTGTGGTGGTGGCCAGAGATCAAAAGCATGCGAAGAGGCTAGCAGAGATCGTATCGGACAGAACTCTCTTGGATCAGACCCATTCAGATCGAGTCCGGATTCATTTCACCTGGGACAGAGTCAGCGGATTCGGGCCAGTGGCGGGGCTTGAAGCGGGATTGGGGATGGCCAGGGGCAGGTTCGCCTTTGCGGCAGCATGCGATCTTCCTTTTCTGAACGGGATGGTAATCCAGAGGCTTTTTGAGCTGGCGGACCCAGGAAGGGGCTATGAGGCGGCTGTTCCTGTGCAGCCTAATGGATATTTCGAGCCCCTCCATTCCGTCTATGAGAGGGAGAAGATGCAAGCATCCTGCCAGAGGGCTTTGGAGAGCGGGGAGAGAAGGATTCATGTTCCCCTGCAGGAGCTGGTCGTCAATAGGGTCTCAAAAGAGCATCTGCTGCCGATGGACCCCGAGCTTCTCTCTTTTTTCAACCTCAATACCAGTGAGGATCTGGAAAAGGCAAGAGCTCTATGGCAGGAGAAAGGTAAAAAGGCTGATTAATTTAGAAATACCGCTTCAGAGCGTAATAGATCATGTAGACTATCGCTATGAAGAGAGCTAATTTAGCCAGAGACCAGAAGCTGTTCCAGAGGATTAGGGCCACTATGACGGCCAGCAGTATCAGCACTAGATTCTTCTCGCGGCTCATTGATGGCTGCTGAAGTTTGTACATCCGCCTTGGCATGACAGGTCATCGTCGGAATTAGTATTAATCATTTTTCCCAAGCTCAACCTCAGAACCAAAAGCATTATACATCCTTATTCCTTTCCTGGGCTGGTGAATCTGATTTGGACAAGCTCGAGCTGGTGATGAGGAATACAGAAGAGATCGTGACCGTAGATGAATTGAAAGGACTGCTGGAGAAGCCCAGCCGCCCGCGGGCTTATGTGGGCTATGAGACCAGCGGCAAGGTCCATTTGGGCCATATGCTGACCGCCAACAAGCTTCTCGACCTGCAGAGGGCGGGCTTCGATGTGGTCGTTCTTTTAGCCGATCTGCATGCCTTTCTCAATGAGAAGGGATCTCTTGAGGAGGTGCGCCAGATCGCCGACTACAACCGGGACTGCTTTATGGCTTTGGGCCTCGACCCGGAGAGGACGGAGTTCGTCTATGGCACAGATTATCAGCTTCAGCCGGATTTCATGCTCAAGATCCTGCAGATGGCCAGAAATACCTCACTCAACCGGGCCAGGCGCAGCATGGATGAGGTCAGCCGGAATGCAGAGAACCCCATGGTTTCTCAGATGATATATCCCCTGATGCAGGCGGTCGACATCGCCGACCTGAAGATCGATCTGGCGGTGGGAGGCATAGACCAGCGGAAGATCCACATGCTGGCCCGCGAGGAGCTGCCCCGCCTGGGACTGCCCGCGCCCGTATGCCTGCATACGCCCCTGATTCCAGGACTGAACGGGGAGAAGATGTCCTCCTCTAAGGGGAATAATATCGCGGTGGACGAGCCGGCTCAAGATGTGGAGAAAAAGATCAAGAGCGCCTTCTGCCCGGCAAAAGTGGTGGAGAACAATCCGGTGCTGGCGATATGCAAGTATCACGTCTTCCCCCGGATGGAGGCGGGGATGACCATCAGCAGGCCCGAGAAGTTCGGCGGTGATGTGCACTACGATAATTACGAGCAGCTGGAGGCGGACTTTGTCAGCGGGGCCATGCACCCCATGGACCTGAAGAAGGCCTGCGCAGATTGCATGATCGAGATCCTGGCGCCGGTGCGGGAGAAGATGAAGGTGTGAATAGCAAGTTCAAGAAAACCCCTGGACTAGATTATCTTTTTATTTGCCGTTGTTCTTTTAACATTTGACTATTATAGTTGATGTTAAAGGAAGGCTGATTTGCATGGTTGAAGGAAAGCAGATTTACATGATTGAATCCCATCACAGCAGTTACGGTCTTGAGAATCACGGCTTCAGGAATCTGGAACAGGAGCACTGGAACCTGAATGTCCCCGCCCTGTATGAGCAGGCCATCCGGCGGCATGAAGGCGTTCTGGCCTATCCGGGCGCATTAGTGGTTCGTACTGGTGACTATACCGGTCGTTCTCCAGATGATAAATTCACCGTCTGCGAACCATCCACTGAAAAGGAGATCTGGTGGGGGACGATAAATCGAGAGACCACTCAGGCTGAGTTCAACAAGATGCACCAGCGGATCTCAGGCTACTTCGAAAACCGCGATATCTTCGTGCAGGACTGCTATGCTGGTGCAGATCCACTATACCGCCTCCCAATCCGCATCATCACCGAGCATGCCTGGCAGAGCCTATTCGCCAGAAACATGTTTGTGACCATTACCGATTCTCAAAGCCTGAACCGCCATGTTCCCGAGTTCACCGTAATCTCTGCCCCGGGGGTGACTGCCGTTCCCGGCCTGGACCCGACAAGCTCGGGAGCCTTCATTCTGGTCAACTTTGCCAGGAAAATGGCCCTCATTGGTGGCACACTGTACGCCGGTGAAATCAAGAAATCCATCTTCACCGTCATGAATTACCTCATGCCCAAGCGCAGCGTTATGGCCATGCACTGCTCCGCCAACTATGGCCGTGATCCCGATGATGTGGCCATCTTCTTTGGACTGAGCGGAACCGGCAAGACCACACTCTCCAATGATGCCACACGCACCCTTATCGGCGATGATGAACATGGCTGGTCAGACAAGGGCATCTTCAATTTTGAAGGAGGCTGTTATGCTAAGGTGATCCGGCTATCCGAGGAGGGTGAGCCCGAAATATACCGGGCAACCCGCAAGTTCGGCACGGTTATTGAGAACGTCAAGCTCGACGCACACAGCCGGCGCATAGACTTTGACGATGACGACTTCACTGAAAACACCCGGGCCGCTTATCCCCTCACCCATGTGGAAAAAGCAGATTATGATGGAATCGGCGGGCATCCTAGGCATATCATCTTCCTGACTGCAGATGCCTTCGGGGTCATTCCACCCATCGCCAGCCTGACCCCCGCCCATGCCCAGTACCACTTTCTGGCCGGCTACACCGCCAAAGTTGCGGGAACAGAAGAGGGGGTCCGAGAGCCTACTGCTACCTTCAGTACCTGCTTTGGAGCGCCTTTCATGCCTCTGCATCCCACAGTCTATGCCACATTGCTTGCGGAAAGGATCAATATGCATAATGCGAAGATTTGGATGGTGAATACCGGCTGGACCGGGGGACCTTATGGCAAAGGAGAACGCATGAAATTATCCTTCACCCGGGCGATGGTGCGCGCTGCCCTGGAAGACAAGCTGGACAACGTCAAAAAAGTGATCGATCCTGTATTCGGCTTCAAGGTGCCCACCGAGGTTCCAGGGGTACCCGCCAAGGTACTGGTCCCACGCAACACCTGGGATGATCCCAGCAGTTATGATACCATGGCCAAGGATCTTGCGGCCCGCTTCCAGGATTATATGGTTCAGTTCGAGGATAAGATGACTGATGAGGTCAAGGCAGCAGCACCCAGAGCTTAAAACCCTCCTTTAAGGATTATTTGGATCTCTATGAGACGTGCAAGGATCGTCCTGAATCCCAAATCAGGCTTCAACAATCCTTGCTCAGCCACATTTATATAAAATGATGGTTAGATCGCCCTTAATCTTCCCATCTCCTTCACTCCACTCTCACCCTCGCCCCCAGCCTCTCCATCTCCCTGAAGAATCCCGGATAGCTCACATCCACTGCCTCAGCGGTATCGATCCTCGTCTCGCCGGCCACAAGGCCTGCCACTGTCAGCGCCATGACGATCCTGTGGTCGTGATAGCCGTGAACGCTCGCCCCGTGCAGCTTTCCGCCCGTTATCTCCAGGCCGTCCGGCCGCTCTTTGATCTTCGCCCCCATCTTCGTTAATTCAACTGCCATGGCATGAAGCCTGTCCGTCTCCTTGTGGCGGACATGCTCCGCATTCACCACCGTCGTCTTGCCTTTTGCCACTGCACCCAGGACGGCAATTGTAGGAACAAGGTCCGGCGTCCGGCTGGCGTTGATCTCTACTCCCTCAAGATCACCGCCTTTGATCTTCAGGTCTCCGGACTCCGTGTTCCAGGAAACCTGGGCCCCCATGCGGGTCAGTATATCGATGATAGCCGAATCCCCCTGCCGGGAGGGCAGGATCCCTTTCACGGTCACCTCCGATCCCGTGACCGCAGCCGCCGCCAGGGGATAAGAGGCGGAGGAGAAGTCGCCGGGGATGGTGTATTCCTTGAGAGCGAAGCTCTGGCCACCAGGTACAATGAACTCCTGCCCCTCTTCCTCGATCTTTATCCCTGCATCAAAAAGCATGTCCAGAGTGATCTCTGCATAGGGGCGCGACTTCAATTCGCCCTCGATCACAATCCTGGTGTCGTTCTCTGCCAGGGGGCAGGCAATGAAAAGGGCGGAGAGAAACTGGCTGCTCAGCCCGCCTTGCAGGTGCGCTGTGCCGCCCAACATCTTCCCTCTGATGACCAGGGGGGCTTTACCGTTATTCTTAATGGAGAAGGCGTCCGCTCCCAGCTCTCTAAGGGAGTCAAGCAACGGTCCATTGGGCCGGGTGCGAATGGAGGAGTCGCCCGTGAGAACAGCTCCTGCGGTGAGCGCGGCCACCGCTGAGCAGAAGCGCAATGTGGTGCCCGAGTTCAGCACGTCTATCACATTCTCTGGGGTCTGGGGCAGATCTCCTACCCCATCGATGAAGAGGTCGTCCTTTTTCTCTTCTTTCCCTATCTTGGCCCCGAAGGCCTCGCTGGCAGATACCGTGGCCAGGGTATCGGCAGAGAGCAATGGCCGCAGGACTCTCCCTCCCGGGCCAAGAGAGGTTATCAGAATAGCGCGGTGGGTGTAGCTCTTCGAGGGAGGGGCATAGACCTCGCCGGATACACTAGAGCACTCGACTGAGGCGATCATGAACGGGAGATGAATGAGGATGTATAAGAAATGAGTGCCATGATATAGCCTGACACGATGGCCTGAAAAGGAAGAGAGAGAAGCCCCCACTCCTCTACCTCCTCTGCCGCTATTACGGCATTCAACGTAGTACGACATAAGTCGAATATAAGCCTTGCGGCCTGTACTGGATCGTGCTCGAGGACGAGTGAGAATCGTTCTTCAGTAAACCTTAATGTTCAGCTCAGTCACTTTGGCAATGGACAGGAAATCTCTATCCTTCGTCATCAAGGTCTCACCACCGCTTGCCACTGCAATGCCGGAGATGAGTATATCGAAGGCATTGATGGAAATCCCCAGATCCATGAGCCTGGCCATGATCTCGCTCGACCTTTCCGCAGCGGTTAAATTAAAATCCAATATTCTAATATCGGAAAAGAATCTTCGAAAGAATTTCTCCTCTGTTTTTGATCTATAACGTCTTATGCCAACAAATATTTCATAATAATTTATTATAGTAGTTGTGACATCACCACCTATCACACCTTTAACCTCCTCGCCACCTCGAAACAGGTCAATAAGAGCGCTGGTATCCAGGACGATCAAACTCTCGACCTCGCCATCTCTCTTATCCTCTTAGAATCTGCTTCCAGCCGGTCTAAAATCGGATCTTCCTTAAGAGCTCCAAAGTATTCAGATAGATTCACTTTATCCTTCTTGAGCAGCCTTTCTATTGCATCGCTAAAGCTCTCTTCTTCTCTCTTTGCATCTTTAAGCAGTTTATATACATCGTCTCTAATGGAAATAGTCTTGGATGCCATGCATCTGTGTATGTATGCACAGATATATACGGTTTGGGATTTTGAACTGGAAGCAGCAGAATGGTGCCTCAAAGGATAATTTATAAAGACATATCTCAATGGTGATTCCCGGTATGAAAATCATCTGCGCCTACCCGGTAAATCTCGATGCGGTATACGACTTCGGTGAAGAGAGGGTATCCCGTTTCATCCAATCAGCCGATCCTTCAGGGATAAAAAGCGAGATAAAGGGCTCAATCAGGAGCCGGGAGGATCTCATATCCTCACTCCTATACTGCATGCAGCAGGGATCGGGTGCGGAGATCCTGGTCGAGAGCCTGCAGCTGGCAGAAGAGATTGAGGCCTCCTTTCCCTGGAGCTTCCGCCTGGGGGGTAACGCCGGAATCATGGCCAACCTACTGGCCGAACTGGGGGCCAAGCCGATTCTGAATGCACCAGCCCTCGAACCCAGGCTGGCAGCGCTACTTCATCCCGGTGTGGGAATTCCAGTCTCTGGACGCCTTATGCAGCCATCCCTGGCGGCGGAAAGGCCGGATCTAAGCTCAGAGGTGCTGCATTTCGTCTTCCAGTTCAAAGAAAGCGATCGCATCCCCTCACCTCAAGGGCCGATATCTGCAGCCAAAGACAATCGCTTCATAGCCACCTACGATCCGGTGAACACCAGAATGGTATCGAACCAGGACTTCGACGCCTACTGTCGGGATTTTATCCAGGAAATCGATGGTGCCATCTTATCCGGCTTTCACCTCGTTCCCCTGGATCGGTACCGAGAGATCTTCCCCCCCAGGATCGAGCAGATCAGGAGCTGGAAAGAGGCGAACCCCAATATCTACATCCATGTGGAGATGGGCTCATTTCAAAGCCCGGGGATCGCCAGGCACTTTCTCCGGCTCCTCGAAAAGGCAGACAGCCTGGGCCTGAACGAGGATGAGCTGGAGACGGCGACAGCAGAATATTCCGCGATTGGTTCATCGACTGTTTTATCGACTGTTTTATCGACCGCCAGGCCAAAAATGAGCCAGTGGCAGGAGAGGATGCAAAAAGCGGCGGGACTGAGAGAACATCTGGGCATCTTCAGGGTCTCAGTCCATACCAGAGACTACATTCTGAGCATTATGGAAGAGGGAAAGATCACTGCAAAAGAAGAGCTTCTCTCTCTGCAAAAAGGCGCAGATGCTGCGGCCGCTCTGGCTGCTACCGGCTCGGCAAAGGGAATGCCGCCAAATGAGGTCAATCCCAGGGGTCTGGAGGCCCAAAGGGAATTCTGTCGACTGGGGGCAGAGGCTGCAGGAGTGGGACGGGGAGCTTTTCACAAAAGAGATGGGCTGGTGGTATCCTTGATGCCTTCCCTTCTGGCTAGAGAGCCGCGCATCACCGTGGGCCTGGGTGATACCGCTACTGCCGCCACCTTCTACCAGGAGCTGCAGGCGATCAAGCGAGATCGGATCTGATCTCTTTTCTCTCTAAAAGAAGCTCGCCCGCCAATTCTTTCACCCTATCCGCCAGATCAGGGGCGCTGATAGAGATCCTATCCTCACCCCGGAAGATCTCTTCTCTTGCCCGCCCTCCCACGATATCATCGTAGCCCGGCCGAACCCTGATGATGATGCTGCCCGGCAAGATGGTCAGGCTCCCGGCGAGGCGATCGATGTCCCCGTCCACGATCCCGACCACAGCAATTCCCAGGCGGGCGAGAATATCGCCGGCAATGGCCGTGGTGTCGTCTCCCACCGTCAGGGCCACGGCTGCTCCTCCTGCCGCCTCGAAGGCATCTTCTGCACAATGGTCGATGAATGCTGCACCCTCTCCCCGATTCTCTCCTATCCTTGGCCTGACAGTGCTCCGCCTGATGGAGCCGCTGCGGATGATAGCCTTTTCCAGATCTACCCGATGCAGCTTTTCCAGGCCGTGCATTTTCGGCTCGGCTCCTTTCAGGTCAATTATCTTTCCCCCTTTGGCCTTGATCTCCACCTCTGCTCCGATTGCCCGGCCGATGACCGTACCGTTAACGGATATCAGCTCTCCGGGAATCACCCCGGTCATAATGCGCCGTACAGTATCCCCTTGGATCAGGGTGCAATCCCTGGGCCTGGGCCGCAGCAGATCCAGCCCCAGATCTGCTGCCAGCCTGGCGGCGACTGCCAGACCCTCTTCATTGATGTCTTCAGAATCTGAAGCGAAATGGCTGAGGGTGAGATCGGCCACAAACCTCCCGCCGCAATCGATCTGGATCAGGGGTTTATCGATTCCGGCAAGCTTTGCCACCATTGTCCCGAAGGCCAGGCCGGTCTCCCGGCACTTGGCCTGGTTGAGAATGATGACAATATCCGAATCCTCCGCCATATCCCGGATGGAAATGCTCGGCCGCCTTCTGGTGTTGATGGTTATGATCCCCTCCAGATCCGCATCAATGACCGCCACCCTGCCCATGGTCCCTCCCAGAACGGCGTTCACCCTTCCCATCTGCTTCAGGTGATTTATCAGCTGCACAGCTCCGCCTGAGTCTATTATCTCCGGACCGTGTACTACCACCCCGATTCTCTTGCTGGATGGGGGGATCATTTTCTCAATATGGGAGCCCTTAGAGGATGCTTGTTCTTCCTTAAGTAGATTGAGAACTTCCTGGAGCCCTTCTCTTCGAGAAAAGCATACATTGCCGTCTAGAATTGCCTCTAGCTTCCCAATAGCCTCAACTATTCTTGACATGCCACATTATTACGCACAGCCAAAACCCAAGCCTATTCCGGGCGGATGGGGTCAATCCTTGCCGGGCTTTTCGCCCACCCTTCCGCCGGTGACTCATCTATCCCAAAAGGCTGACTTATCCGCCAGTCTCCAGGTTTTCATCCTGCATCTTGGCAGCATCCATCATCTCTTGCGTCTGCTTGAACCTCTCCTGGATCTGCTCGAGCGTCATGCCCTCAAGCTCCTTTCTCTCCGGTGGCTTCTCAATAAGCTCCAGTGTATCAAGCTTGTAGTAGAGCCCAGTGCTATCCAGATAGGCCCAGACGGTTCCATCATCCTCTGTCTTCAGCACCTTTACCTTTCCAATGGTGCCGGTGCCCATGTACCTGACCAGACTGTCCTCTCTTATCTCTGCCATCACCAATTCGCCTCTGCTTTCCCTATATCCCCATTCAAGTAATCCAGCATCCAATGCCAGTTCAGCTATAGTCTTTCAGCAGCCAGCATTCTTGCTGCCGGCAGAAAATCCATGCATTTCATCGGTCTAGAACCTTTCCACCGTCACCGATGCTATCTGCCCGCCCGCCGGCCAGCCCCTGACCTCTGCTCCTCCTGATTCGGCGATGATCTCCAGGCCGTGAAACTCCTCCGATCCGCAGAGCACATTCTGCTCGGGATGGGTTCCCGGCAGAATCATGCAGCTCAGACGGGTGGAGGGGCCTATGGATACCACCGTCTTCAGCCGGGGGGAGGCAGGATGGCCCTTGGGGAGGACGATCAAGGGCGCTTCCAACTCCCTGAGCTGAAAGAGGGTGCAATGCAGACCCCGCCTGATCTTCTCTCCCCGGCCAAAGGAAGAGGCTACCATCAATTCCTCTGGCTCAGTGAATAGAACGATCTCCTTTTGCTCCGTCTCCAGATAGAAAAAGTGCCCTTTGGTCTTAGCCATAGCTATGGTGCCATTCTCGCCCTCGATATAGGCGATCTCTTCCTCATTCAAGAGTATATGCATGACCTATGAATGAACCAATAGACTTCCAATGGACTTGTATGGATTCGGATTCCAGTTCAGACTGCCTTTACATTCCTTGACTTGCAGGAAGGGCACATGGGCCTTCTTCCCATGCCCTGGAACTTGTTATTGCAGTCCAGGCACTCATAATCCTTGGCAACCAGAGTCTCAACCTCGCCTATGTCCGGTCCGCCACCGACAGTACACATGCCGCCTTCACCTCCTCCTTTTTCATTAGGCTATCAGATTATTTAAAACAATTGGCATTACAATGCAAAAATTCGCTCATAGGAATGAGGAAAAGGGGATACGATCATTTTTTCCCCAACCTCAGTCCATTCCGATCTCTCGACCCCCTTTACTTTCCCTTTATCCTTTTCACCCGCTTGAATATCTGGTTCATGGTATCGACATTGCTCTCTGTAAAGGAGAAGGGCGAGCTGGTGAACGGCTGGAAGTAGATGGGCACATCGTCCAGACGGTAGAAGGTGCCGTCGCACTCCATGGCATCGATCACTCCCGGCAGGACCACATCAGAGATCATGGTGGTCGGACAGGGAGCGATATCTATGCAGGCCACGGGAATTTGGGCCAGATACTCGGAGCACGCAGCGGGAAAGTGGGAGACCAGATCCGCCGATAGGATGAAAGCGGCATCTACATCCCGATCCCTGAGGACATCCACTGCCGTGTACTCTCCCGGATTGTAGCGGGGATAGCCGCGAGCGAAATCCAGGCCGAAGGGGAAACCGTATAGATATGATGCTATCTGGTTGAACCCGGCCACATTGCAGTGCCCTCTGAGAGCTCCGATCACGAACTTGGTGTGGCTGTTCAGCTCCTTTACCAGGTTGAAGGCCA
>NZ_DAKC01000029.1:66249-81019 GCF_002496465.1 Methanosaeta sp. UBA356
TGCAGCTCTTCATCATATCCAGCATCTTCTCCATCTCGGAGATGGACACACCGGTCACATCTTCAGCCGTTTGGTGCGGCCTTTTGCCGTGCAGGAGGGTGAGAAGAGCACTGAGCAGCTCATAGTCTGTATTGGGATTGAGCTGAATGTGCAGGTCCGCATTCTCAGCGGTGATGCTCCTCCTCGGGTCGACGCAGATGACCGTCCGGTCAAACCTCCCCCTTTGGGTCCAGTAGCCCCGGGGATAGACGGCATAACGGGACATGTGCCTGGGCATGGACTCCAGGGGATTGGAGCCCCAGTAGACCGTCAGGTCCGCCCTCGACTTGCTCTGTCCGGCGGTAGCCCCCACTCGTCCAGCCTCCTGAATGCCCATGGTGGTGGGCCCGTGACAGACGGTGGAGTTCGAGTCGGCTATGCCCCCCAGGAACTCTGCCATATGGATTCCCACCTCCATTGCCTCAGTAGAGGTCTCGCTGCCCATGAAAAGGAGGGGACGCTCTGAATTTGCCAGGATCCTCGCTGTCATCTCAATGGCCTCATCCCAGCTCGCCCGTCTCAGATCTCCATCCGCTCTTACAAGCGGCTCTCGGATCCTGTGAGGGCTCACGACCTCCTGGAACTTGGCATTTCCCATCTTGCAGGCATTCCTGACCGTAAGACCCTGACCCTCCAGCTCCACCTGAATATCATCACAAGAGGCCCCGCAGACTGGACAGACTATATTCTTTGTCGCCATTACCTAACCCCGCTTTTGCAGCATGTATAGCTTTGCTGTTAGCTCCTCCGCCGAGAGGACCATATCATTTGAGGGCTCGACTTTCACCGGCGAGCCCTTGTAAAGAGGTGAGCCGGAAGAGAAGGTCTCCGGGTCCACCACCACATTGGACCAGATGGCTCTGGGCATGAAGACCTGGCCAGAAGAGAGCTTCTCCGCTCCATAAGCATAAACTACAACCGAGTGGCCGTCCCTGCTGGTTACTTTAACCCTATCAGGTGAACCCATGGCCAGGAAGTCTGCCAGGTTCATCTCGCAGACGGCGCATTCCCGGGTATAGTCATCGGTGAGCTTGCTTCCCCCTTTGGCCAGTCTGCCCTCCTCGATTGTGCTGCCGGTGTTCAGCAGAAACACTCCCGTCATTCTCCCACCTCCTGGGCCATTCTGGAGTAAAGCATTCCCTTGGGATTCTTGCCGGCGGCATAGTCGCCCATGAAACGAGCAAACCTCCCCTCCAGCTCGATCTCGCCGATCTTGGGATTGATCTCGATTCCCTGATGGACAAAGCCTGGGGAGAAGTTCTTCACCTCCCCTAAAATCACCACCGTGCCACCGCTCATCTCCGCTCCCAGACCTCGAACCGCATTGCCCTTGATGATTAGCAGGCCTCCTGCCTGGCGGATGGCGCAGAAGTTCTCAACGTTGCCCTCCACAGTTATCGATCCTCCCGCCAGGCCGCCGCCCAGCTGGCTCCTCGCATCTCCCTGGATTATGATCTGGCCGCCGGTCATCCCCCGCCAGCTGCCTCGGTAAGCAGAGCCCACATGATCTCCCGCGTTCCCGGATATCTGCAGCAGGCCTCCTTTCAATTCCATGCCTGACCAGGAGCCGGCATCGCCTCGGACCAGGATCTTGCCCCCTGTCATCTCTGCTCCGGTGTACATTCCCGCCGGTCCCAAAATCTCGATCATGCCGGAGTTCATCCCCTGGCCGATGCGCTTTACCCGGGATACATCCCCATCGATTATGATCTTCGTCTCCTCTGGAGAGCCGCCATTCCCCTGAATATCCACCTCAAAGAACTGGCTCAAGGGCAGCTCTTTAGGTCCTTGCCAGACCAAAAGCTCCTCTATCTGCTCTTTTGTCTTTCCAGCAATTAGGTCAGGGCGGATGACCTCAGCCTCTACAGTAATGCCAATCTTGCCCCTGGGAACGAGCTTTATTTCTGCCATCTTCCTACCTCCTCACCACTGCCTCCATGGGCATGTTGACCGGTATTGGGACCGGGTTTTTCAGGTACTTATCGGGGACGGGATAGTTGGCAAAGCCAACTGTATAGTATTTGAACCAGTCCCGAACATCCCTCATCATATCCTTTTCCACATCTTCGTCCATATGGGGCTGGCAGTAATATCTCCGGCCCTCGGGCACATAGACGATCTCTCCCTTCCGGGCGACGATCTGGCCATCCTTAATGGTGAGATCAGGCCGACTGAACCGGGAGACGATATACGATGGATCGTTGACATTCAGATCCCCAGGATCGATATCATAGATGGTCACATCGCCGTCTGCGCCCACTCCCAGGTGGCCTTTGCGGTGGGCCATGCCTATGGTTCGGGCAGAGTTGGCTCTGGTGAGGATGGCAATATCATAGAGGCTCATCTCCCGGTCCACCCCGCCCAGGCTGGACTTATCATAAGCCCATTTGTGGCACTCCTTGGCGGTATCGTCCCTAGCTTTCCTGGACATGAGCCAGGCGATCACCTGAGGATACTGGCTGAACAGGCCTCCGTTGGGATGGTCGGTGGTCATGATCGTCTTCCAGGGATCATCGATCAGCAGGAGCACCTCCAGGCCTATGGCCCACATGGTGGCATGGACCGGGCTGCTCTTGAGGTACATCAAGGAGAGGACTCCGGAGCCGCATTCCATCTCTATGTCGCAGTTGGACCACTTCTGGCCGGTCAACATGTAGAGGTCATGCTGGGCCGGGCCGTCGCCGGTCATGGTGGTAGCCGGGCCAAAGGGGACTGAGCCGCTGTCTATGACCACGTTCTCCGTCTGGTTGATGTATTTGGCCAGATCGGGAGCGCCGGAGCAGAAGTCCCTCCATGAAGATCCTCCATAGCTGTTGAACTGAGCATGAGCCAGGTAGACGGTCTGTTTTCTTTTGGCGCTCTCACGTGTCTGGGCCCATTCCAATTCCGTCTTGCTGTTCGGTTCCAGAGAGGAGGTGATCATCAGCGAATCTCGGGCTGTCTCCCAGTTGCCAGGATGGCCCAGGTTGTTGGCATGCAGGTGAAGTGACATGGGAAGGCCCAGCAATTCGTTGACCTCAGCCAGGCCCCGGATGATCTCCCTGGAGGTGACCTCGAAATGGATGTTGGGCTCATCCAAGCCTTTCACGTTCTTGGCCCAGCCCCAGTTCTCAACCCCCGCGGGATTGACGCATTTTATGCCGTAGGCCTTGTGAGTTCTCATCATCCAGGCCACATAGGCCGCTGCCTTCTCGATGTCGCCATCCTTCAGGTAGCGCATGACAAACCAGTTGTTGCCAAAGACCATGTAGGCGCCCATATCCAGGATGGGGGTGGCCCTCATCTCCTCATGGGTATGGCGGGCCTCCAGTGGTGGCATGGCCGCCTCGAAGACGGTGGTATAGCCCATAGCAGCATAGTCGTACCCTTGCTTGTATACGGATGGGACGGTGTAGCCGCTGCCCGAGTGGGTGATATCCGTCTTCTTGCGGACGGATTTGTAGTGATCCTCGGGGCGCATGAGCCGGCCGGCGTTGACCTTGGTTCCTGCCACATGGGAATGGGCGTCAACCCCTCCAGGCATAACTGTCTTTCCCCGGGCATCGATTACTGTGGCATCTTTAGCCTCCGGGCCGGAGAGGGAGGAGACCACCTTGCCCTCTCTTATGAAAATGTCTTTTACCTCTCCATCAATTGCATTCAGAGGATCGAAGAGATATCCATTCTTAATGATCATCGTCTTGGTAGAATTTGCTGCCATCAGACCACCTCTCTGGGCACCAGCCGGATCGCATCTGCCGGGCAGATCATGCTGCAGGTGGCGCATGAGCCGCAGACTTCCTGGTCGACCACCTTGACTGTGCCATCTCTGACCTCAAGGAGCGGTTTTCTGTCCAGCTCGTTCAGATGGCCGGCGGCAAGATATGGATCGGAAAGGGCATTGACCGGGCAGGCGATGACGCAGTTTCCGCAGCCCAAACACGCAATCTCATCCGTCTCCAGGCAAGAGGTGAGAGTGGGCCAAGGAGCAGGAAGGGCGAGCTTCTTCTCAAAGGCTCCTTTGCCCTTCATCTCCGGGATGATAGCGGTCTTGGAAACCACAATCGCTCGCACCGGACAGGCCAGGGCACATGCTCCGCAGTAGATGCAGGCATCAGGCCGGTGGCTGACCTTCTCACCCCTCTCCCCCGCCTTCCATTCCCGGTTGAACAGGGCATTGGCAGGACAGGTGTGAACGCATGTCTTACAGGCCTGGCAGACGTTATCGTCACGGCTGAAGGTCCCGGCGAAGGGTTTTTCAAAGGATATAGCCCCCGTCGGGCAGACCGAGGCGCACCAGCCGCAATGCACACAGCGCTCCAGGTCAATTATCGTCCGGCCGCCGACCTTGAGGCTGCCGTCCTCTGCCAGATGCCTGTCCTCTAGCTCAATGCAGGCCTGGGGGCAGACATCGCAGCACAGGCCGCAGTGAACGCACTTCTCGCTGTCGACGACGGTGGACTTGATCGCGACGCTGAGATAGGAATTATCCATCTCTGCAATGCCATTCTTTCTGAACTCCAGGGCGCCAGTGGGACAGACCCGGGAGCATAGCGCACAGAAGGCACAGGCCCCGCTCATTCTCTTCTCAATGAAGTCCTTGTCGATCAGGCCGCGGACCACAGCTCCCACCGATCCTATAATCAGCTCCCCTTTGGGGCAGACCTGAACGCAGGTTCCGCAGCCGATGCACCTGTCCGGCAGATAAAACTGCGCTCTGTCTTCTCGGGATTCCAGCAATACCTCTCTCATCTTAACCCTGCCTTCTGGGCATCGATTTAGGCAGGAATGGGTTAAGAATGTTTTCGTAAAAATCTCGGGACATCATATCTATTCTACCAGAAGCCATTTGCACCAGAAGGGCTCAAGCAGAATACAAAGCAGGAATAGATGCCGCCCGATGAGGGGAATTGAGCCATGCGCCCCGAGGGTGGAAGTGGAGTGGAAATGCAGATCTATATGCCGGATGGGAGCAGAGTGGAATTGGCAGCGAAAGACCGTCTCATTGAGGAAATATTAAAGGAGCTGAAGATAAACTCTGAGGAAGTAATAGTGACTTTGAACGGCAGAATAGTGGCGGAAGAGGAGACTGCTGGCGGCTCAGATGAGTTGAAGATATTTAGAATAGTGCATGGCGGATAGATCAAATCCCCATTAAATCCTCTGCAAAATCCTTAATAGATCAGTGCAATTCCAATCCGGGTGATCAGATGCTGAGCGATGCCGAAAGGGAGAGGTACTCCCGTCAGATCCGCCTCTTTGCTGAGGAGGGCCAGGAGAGGCTGAAGAAAAAGAGAGTCTTCATAGCAGGAGCAGGTGGTCTGGGCTCTGTCATCTCATTATACATGGCGGCCTCGGGCTTTGGCAGGATTCGCATAGCGGACTGTGATTCAGTTGACCTGAGCAACCTCAACCGACAGATCCTTCATGGCAGCCTGGACCTGGGCCGGAGCAAGGCCCAGTCAGCTCTGGAGACTCTGAGCGATATCAACCCGGAGGGAGAGATCGAAGCCCTGCAGGAGAAAATCTCCGCGGAGAACATCAATGCACTGGTGCAGGGCTGTGACATGATCATGGACGCAATGGACAACTTTCCGGCCAGGTATCTGCTGAACCATGCCGCTTTAGAGAGAAGGATTCCCCTCTTTCACGGCGCCATCAGCGGATTTCAGGGGCAGGCAACGACAATATTGCCAGGGAGGACTGCCTGTCTGCGCTGCATCTTTCCCCGCGCTCCGCCGGCACAGGAGTCTCCTGCCCTGGGCTCGACCTGCGGGGTCATCGGCTCCATTCAGGTTAATGAAGCCATAAAGTTCGCCCTTGGCAGAGGCGAGCTTCTGAAAAACCGCCTTCTCCTCTGGGACGGTCTCTCTTCCACCCTGGAGGAGGTTTCCTGTGAGAAGAGCATGAGCTGCATGGAATGCGGATCCATCTAGGGGATTGAGAGCAGCAGTCCCGCCGCATGGAATAATCTATTAAGCTCGACTGAGGATATCTGAATCGAATCAGGATTATCAAGATCAAGGGATGAGCGTATGACCGAAGGCAAGAAGGCGCTGTTGGTGATGGGCTGCCCGGAGGTGCCGGTGCAGATCAGCATTGTGATCTATCTCGCCCATAAGCTAAAGAAAGAGGGCTGGGATGTCACTGTGGCGGGAACAAATGCCCCAATCAAGCTGCTCAAGACAGCAGATCCTGAGGGCTATTATGTGCAGAAGACGGCGGACCTGGACTGGATCATACAGGAGATCGTGGAGAAGAAGATGGACTTCGACGCCTGCTTTGCTTTCATGCACAGCGATGCCGGCATGGCATATGGGGCCACTTTCAGCGCCATATCCAAAGCCGTGCATTATGCGGTCGTCTTCGGCAAGAATGCAGAGGCGCTTGGTGAGAGCATAGATTATCCGACGGAGAAGATCGTGGCCAAGGCGACCCATAATCCTGGGCCTCTGAAGAGCAAGATAGACAAGGTGATCATTTGAGCTGCATTGAGCAGATGAAGTACAAGCTGTACCTGGAGAGGACCTCATTTAAAGAGGCGCGGGAGTTTATAGAGAAGAACTCTGAGGAGGTCTACTACGTCGAGCCAGGATACAGGATCTTCAAGGACTATTTCATAATTGGCGTGCCGCCGGTGGCATTGGGGATAAGGGGGGATGAGGTTCTCTTCACCTATGTCAAACCCTGCCACGGCACATTCGTTATGGGTGTAGATTCTTCTGAGGAGATCGCCCGGCTGAGGGAGAAAGAGGAGAAGAAGATCAAGAAGACGCTGAAAGAAGGTCAGAAGCAAGGTTCAGAAAAGGACAGGACAGAGGCAGATACAAAAACATCTATCATCAGCTATGGTGATGTCTATAAAAATAAATGAACGGTGAACAAAGTCATCGGGAAGAGGATCGACAGCAAATGCTGGTAAAGGTCAGGGCATTCGCCCAATTTCGAGAGATCCTGGGAAAGGAGATGGATATGAATATCCCGGAGGGCTCGACTGTTCTTTCCCTGCTGAGGAGCATTGGAGCATCCTCTCCTGCCTTCAGGGAGCAGGCCTTTTCTGGCTCTGGGGGGCCCAATGACTATATCCTTTTAATGATCAATAGGAAGAGGATTGATCCATTGAATGATCTTTCCATTCCTCTGAACGATGGCGATGAGCTGGCCATATTACCGCCGGTCGCAGGAGGTTGAATAGAATTGTTCAAGATCACTGCAGAGGAGATCTCTATAGAGGAGATGATCCAGAGGGCGAAGAGGGAGGATTCCGGTGCCACGGTCGCATTCCTGGGAACGGTCAGGGACGACGGCATCCAGATGATGGAGGTAGAGGCGTTCACTGAGGCGGCTGAAGCCGAGCTTGAGCAGATACGCCTTGAGGCCATTGAACGATTCGGCCTCACATCGGTGCAGATCGCCCACCGCACCGGCAGGCTGGCGGTAGGGGAGAGCATCGTAGCCATAGTCTGCACTGCAGCTCATAGAGCTGAGGCTTTCGATGGGTGCAGATACATCATCGATGAGCTGAAAAAGAGAGCCTCTATCTGGAAGAAGGAGATCGGAGAGAATGTCGAGCGATGGGTGGGACAGGGCTAACGATCAGATTATGGGCAATAAAGGGAATCAAGACAAAACACTGGGTAATGGCCACAGAGTGGTGCTCTGCACCGCTTCTCCCGATAATGGCGAGATGATAGCAAAATCGCTGATAAAAGAGCATCTGGCAGCTTGCGTTAACATCTCAAGTGTCAATTCTTGCTATTTATGGGAGGGCAAGCTCAACCTGGATCGCGAGGCTCTATTGATCATAAAGACGGAGCAGACCAGGATTAAAGAGATGATATCGAGGATCAGAGAGCTGCACAGCTATGAGCTTCCCGAGATCATCGTCCTCCCGATAATCGACGGCTATCAGCCATATCTTGACTGGATATCGCAATCTGTAGACGGCTCCAGCTAGCATAATGATACTAGTGATAAGATAATGATATTCTTGAGAGGATAATGATATATTTTTGCAGTGCATAAGGCTCTCTATGGCCCGAGATCTGAATGAGCGCGATATAGAGATTCTGAGAAAGCTGGCACCAGAGATCGTGGAGATGGAGCGGCATGGCTACCAGATCGAGTACATGAACATTCTCCCTCCATTGGCGAACCATCTCTCCCGCGGGCTGGCAGACTTCGAGCAGAGGCTGAAAAAACTATCAGTCGATGATATGCAATACCTCACGGACATGATTCTCCAGGGGATGGAAGGACTGAGCTGTCTGGAGCCTGATTATGCCGAGGTCTTCTCCACCATTGCCGGGCAGAGGCTATCGAGCGATGTGGCAGACAGGATTCGCGAGGTCTATGAAACCGGGGAAGGATGCGGCGCATAAACCCGGCATAGCATGACATTTAGGGATGACTAGGATGGCTCTTTATCCAGAGGCTATGGACGCCAGGATCAACATCGATGACGGTGGAAGGGGTGGATTGCCGGTGGTATTTGTCCATTCCCTTGCTGGAAATGCATCCCAATGGTCCATGCAGCTCGATCACCTCCGGAAGGAGCGAAGGGCGGTGGCCTTTGACATGCGGGGGCATGGCCTGTCCGATCCGTCATCCGATGGCGACTACTGGGTGGAGACTCTGGCCAAGGATATCGGTATTGTGGCACGGTCCCTGGATCTGGAGCGGTTCGTCCTGGTAGGGCACAGCCTTGGTGGCTCGGCTTCAATTGCCTATGCAGGTGAGAATCCCCATAGAGTCAGAGGCTTATTGCTTGTCGATCCATCCGGTGATGGAAGAATGTTGCCCAACGAGATAATAGAGCCGTTTCTAGCTGCGCTGCAGTCCGATGATTATCTGCGCACTATCAGGGATTACTGGCAGACGTTGCTGGTTGGGTCCAGCCAGGTGGTTGCAGAGAGGGTTATGAACGATCTGTATGCCACCCCGAAAGACGTGGTTGCAGGTGCCTTCAGGGATAGCCTCTTATTCGATCCGGTCTCCATGCTCCAGCGTTATTCAGGGCCAAAGCTCTCTGTTATAAGCCACCTGAATGATGCCCCCTACAGCCTTCATAATCTTGTTTCTGATCTTCCTTTCATAAAAATATCAGGCACCGGACACTGGCTGCAGATGGACCAGCCTGACGAGTTTAACTGGATTCTCGATCAGTTCCTCCACTCAGTGGAAGGCGGGGGAAAATGGCCGGAGGATGGCGGAAGATGACCGCATACGGCATCATTGGCACCGGCCACATGGGAAGCATGCTGGCAGAAGAATTTATTCGCAGGGGAGCGATCAATAGAGAGGAGCTCTGGGTGAGCAATCGCAGCCAAGAGAAGGCCCAAAAACTGGCAAGAAAGCTGGGAGTGCGAGCTGCAGATAACCTGAAGGTGGCGGAAAGGTCGGATGTTCTATTCCTGTGCGTGCGGCCTGTGGACCTCAAAGGGGTAATAGCTGAGACTAGTGAGCTGCTCACCCCGGAAAAGCTGATCGTATC
This sequence comes from Methanosaeta sp. UBA356, assembly GCF_002496465.1. NCBI lineage: Archaea > Methanobacteriati > Methanobacteriota > Methanomicrobia > Methanotrichales > Methanotrichaceae > Methanothrix > Methanosaeta sp. UBA356. The sequence goes on from NZ_DAKC01000029.1 coordinate 75,761, forward strand.
GGTGGCAGTGGACTTTTCCCTCCGGCAGCTGGAGAGCCTATGCCGGGCCAGGGCGGCCCGGGCCATTCCCAGCGTCGCCAGCGGTAAAGGACTGGGAGTCACCCTTCTCGTCCTGGGAAGCGGTGCCTCAGAGGATGATAGATCTCTAGTCTTTCGGCTCTTCGGGTCCATTGGCTGGCCGGTGGAGGTGGCAGAGGAGCAGCTGGAGGTGCTATCCGATCTCACCAGCAGCGGGCCCGCGTATATATCTGCCATCCTCAGGGAGTTCGCCCTGGAAGCCTCTATGCGGGGTGCAGGGGTGGATAAAGATCTGGCTGAGCAGTTGATCAAAAAGACACTGATTGGGACTGCGGCTCTCTTGGAGGATGAGAGCTTTGATGATCTGATTGCGATGGTGGCGACCAGGGGAGGGATAACTGAGGAGGGCGCAAAAGTGATCGAGGCCCTATCGCCGGAGATGTTCCGCCAGCTCTTTTCGGCGACCTCTGCCAAGCATCGGCTGGTAAAGGATAGGATAGGCAATGTGGAAGAATAGCTGATGCGCTTGATTGCGCTGATCGCATTGCTATGGGTCATTGCATCCAACCATCTCACTATCCCTCATTTCTTCCTCGCGGCGGAATGTCTCACTCGCGTGAGACGGCGGTTTATTTTGGCTTTAATGATATCGATTTTATTGATAAAGTGGCCAATATTTGCCATTCACTCAGTTGGGCACTGGATGCCCAGGTCCACAAAGCCGAAAAGTTTAAATAGCAATTTATACACTAACTAGAAGTTAGTAATATCAGGTATCAAGAATGATGATTCGAGAATTGATGTGGCCCAGGGAATGCAGGCCTCAAAGGATGAATTGATGGCGAATCGCCCTCTGGGGAGATCAACCTTTTACAGAGGAATGAGCGCCCCACATGATCAGAATAGCAGCAAAGATAAAAATCATTCAGGTGACGACAAAGCAAGAGAATACAAAAAAAGAAATGGAGGATTCTGATGGCAGGAGATATCACGCTTAAGGTAATTGAAGCCCGTCCCACTGATGTGGGAAGGGGCATCGCCCGGGTTGACCCGCAGGTATTGAACGATATGGGCTGGCAGGCAGGCGATGTAGTCAGCATTCAGGGAAAGAAGAAGACTGCGGCTTTGGTCTGGCCTGGATACCCTGAGGACACTGGCCATGGCGTCGTGCGCCTGGATGGAAACACCCGCCGAAATGCTGGAGTTAGCATCGACGACAAAGTACCCCTGAAGATCGCTCAGGCCACTCCCGCAGAGGTTGTGCTTTTCGCTCCCACCGTTCCCCTTCGGATCACCGGCGGGGAGGAGTATCTTAAGAGGTATATGGAAGGGCGGGTCATCACCCGTGGGGACATAATTGAGATCTCTGTGATGGGCAGAAAGATAGAGCTCATGGCCACCCGGGTCGCTCCCCCCAAGGAAGGAACGGTGATTGGCGAGCGGACGAGGATCGATATCACCGATAAGCCGGCCAAGGAGGAGAAGGTCGGACCGCGGGTCACCTATGAGGACATCGGCGGCCTCTCTGCAGAGATCAAGAAGGTCAGGGAGATGATTGAGCTTCCCATGAAGCACCCTGAGCTCTTCGAGCGGCTGGGGGTTGAGGCTCCCAAAGGCGTTCTGCTCTATGGTCCGCCTGGCACGGGCAAGACTCTGCTGGCAAAAGCACTGGCCTCAGAGACCAATGCCCACTTCGAGACCCTGAGCGGCCCGGAGATCATGTCCAAGTACTATGGCGAGTCGGAGGAGAAGCTCCGCCAGCTGTTCAAGACGGCAGAAGAGCAGGCACCTTCGATCATCCTCATCGATGAGATCGACTCCATCGCCCCCAAGAGAGAAGAGGTAACGGGCGAGGTGGAGCGCCGGGTGGTAGCTCAGCTTCTGGCTCTGATGGACGGCATGGAGACGCGCGGAAAAGTGGTGGTCATCGCTGCTACCAACCGGCCGGACTCCATCGATCCAGCCCTGCGCAGGCCGGGAAGGTTCGACCGGGAGATTGAGATCGGGGTTCCCAACAGGCAGTCGCGCCTGGAGGTACTGCAGATCCACACCAGAGGAATGCCCCTGGCCAAGGACGTGAACCAGGAGAAGTTCGCTGATGTAACCCACGGATTCGTGGGAGCGGATCTCGCTGCTCTGGCCAGGGAGGCGGCTATGCGCGCCATCCGCCGGGTGCTGCCGGAGATCGACCTGGAGGTCGAGTCCATACCGGTGGAGACGCTCAATAAGATCGAGGTCAACAACGAGGACTTCCTGGCAGCCCTGCGGGAGATGGAGCCTTCGGCCATGCGTGAGGTGATGGTCGAGTCCCCCAATGTGCATTGGGATGAGATCGGCGGACTGGCTGAGGTCAAGCAGCAGCTGATAGAGTCTGTGGAGTGGCCCCTTACCTATGCCAGGCTCTTCGAGCACATGGACGCCAAGCCGCCCAGAGGAATCCTGCTCTACGGCCCGCCTGGAACGGGCAAGACCATGCTCGCCAAAGCGGTAGCCACGGAGAGCCAGGCCAACTTCATCAGCATCAAAGGCCCGGAGTTCCTGAGCAAGTGGGTGGGCGAGTCGGAGAAGGCAGTGAGAGAGACGTTCCGCAAGGCCAGGCAGGCTGCACCCTCGGTGGTCTTCCTGGATGAGATCGACTCCATCGCTCCCTCCCGTGGAGGGATGAGCAGTGACTCTCATGTCACCGAGAGGGTGATCTCTCAGATCCTGACTGAACTGGATGGCCTGGAGTCCCTGAACGACGTGATGGTGATCGCGGCCACCAACCGGCCGGATATCATCGATGCCGCTCTGCTCCGTCCCGGAAGGTTCGACCGGCTGATCGAGATCAGCTTACCGGATGAGGAGGCCAGAAAGGAGATCTTGAAGATCCACACCTCGAAAAAGCCCCTGGCGGATGACATCGACCTGGATGATATTGCCAAGAGGACAGACAAGTTCTCAGGCGCAGATCTTGGTGCGGTGGTCAATGAGGCGGTTATGCTCGCCATCCGTGAGTATGTCCTGAGCGGCCAGTGCAAGGCGGACGAGGAGATCTGCGAGTATAAGGTTTCCAAGAAGCATTTCGAAGAGGCCTTAAAGAAGGTCACGCCTACGGCTATAGAGCTGGACCTGTACAAGAGATTCGCATCCGGCAAAGCGGCTTGAATAGCGGGAAAGAGAGAGCGAGAATGAGGCTGGAGAGAGGTCCGGCCTCGCATTTTTTTTAATTTATTTCTTGTTTTGCTTCAATATCCGATCATCGGATCATTACATTACATTTCCAAGAGTGGCCACAAACAGGGGGCAGTGTACTGCGCCTCTGTAGTGAACCGCTATGCTCTGACCTAACCACAGCGAAGCAGAGGCGCAAAGGCAATAATTTCTGCCAGAAATCACCCACACAATTCAGCGAAAAGCCAATTATTTAGTTGTGACTCAAGTTCAATAGCAGCTGATGATGATGTCTTTAGAACTGAAATATGATTTTTCAGAAGGTTTCTGGCATAATTCATATCCTGCAAGGATTGCTCCAATTCGAAATCCGATCCTGCAATTCTGGCCGCAAAGTACCACATGCCTTGATTGCATCGTTCTGGATTAATATTGCACTCCTTACAACGATCAACAATCCATTCTGCAATTGCTCTATTATCCATTTCGCTCGAATTATTCAATGACTGAACTATTCTGCGAATCCAGATATCTACTGGCTGCAAAAGCCATCTATCCTTGATAGGCGTCAAATTATAATTCACAGCGACATCACGCAGAAAGAGCGATGCAATCTTATTTCCTACTCCACGTATTCTTTTCAATCGATCATGAGCCGCTTTGATCTGATCTTTATTCAAATCTTCCTTCGATGCAGAGACTATGTTTTCAGAACCTAACGCACACCAAATACACATTTCATTAGTATTGCATGAGTTATCATCGTGATACAAAGGATTTATATCTTTATTTAATCCTTTATTGCGGAGAGAATTACCAAAATTTTTCCATATATCTTGGGGAGAATCATGGTTATCTTCAGACTTCTTTATTGCTTTTACAGCAGCGGGCGGATAGGAAGGGCTTCTGCCCTGATGCTCAAAAGCATATCCTCTAAAAAATATACATACTGCATCAATGGTATTCCCCAGATGGCTGCAATACTTCCCCCACAATGGCTCTTGATAGGAAGCTCTAAAGAGGACTGAAACGGCCTCGAACATCTTGGCTCCAGCCAATAAGATACTCGCCCATCTCTTCCTCCTCGATGAACGTTTTCCTTCACTTCCGAGGGCAGCATCACAAATGAATTTGGTTTTTCAAGCACATCATTTACTATGACCCAGAAGTCTCCTCCAATATTGTCCAGACTACCTCCCATTGGCACAGAATTGCGTTTTCTCAGAGACTTGACTTGAATCCCTTTAAAACACGATCCATCGCTATTGTATGCTACGATATCGATCCCACGCGCATTGCGCGCGGTAGGCATTACATTCCAACCTCTTCGTGATAATTGATAGCAGGTGTAATACAGACCGACGTTTCCGATGATATGATTACCTGGCACTCTTCCCACTCCTTCTGCTCAACGATCAATTTGAGATTCTTCAATCTTATTCCTGGCCCACTCTTCTACACCATTATTATCCATGATGACAAATTCCTGTCCCCTTCCCGCCGATTTGAAGTATCCATCTTTCCAAGGTTTTTTATGATAGCTGATTTTTGCTTCTTTAAAACAGTCGGGCAGGGCCCACTTGGATTTTGAGTATCCTCTCTTAGTTAAAACAAGTCTATCGCTGAAAATGAACCTTCCCGCTCCAGGAAGCGACTCACTCCAACTTAGATGATCCCTGGCTACATAAATGGTGTTTGTTTCGTTACTCTTTCTCGCATTATTAGCATGGGGATGATAACTCATCCACTCAGGCACATCGAATTTCTGGTCTACCTTAATTATGTCTCCTATCTGGAGATATCCGAAAATAACATGCATCTCTTTTTCATGGGGATCGTATGCCAGCTTACCATCATCGTTTCTGGTTTTCCTGAAGCTTCCAAAGAATAGAAACAGATCGTCTCTTCTAACATCTTGCTTTTGCAGGTGACCTTGTGCTGCATCCACCTGGCCAAACAAAGGTCTCCAATTTGGCTCTCGATGGATAGCATTTTTAAAGATATCGGGATCCAAATGACACCCAAAATCATTACTAAGATCTATTCGTTCGTTGCTCGACTTTATGCTAGGCATGAGATCTCTCATTA